>CAXSEO010000437.1:0-3096 GCA_964235525.1 uncultured Sphingomonas sp.
GTAGCCCGCGCCCGCGTCGGGCATATCCCCGCGCAACGCGACGATGTGCCTCACCCCCGCCGCCCAATATTCGTGCGCGACCGCGTCGATCTCCGCCCGGCTCGCCTCGACGCAGGTGAGGTGCGCGGCGGCGGCGAGCGGGGTCTCGCGCTGGATGCGCGCGACGGTTGCGTGGGTGCGCTCGCGCGTCGACCCGCCCGCGCCATAGGTCACCGACACGAATCGCGGCGCGAGCGGCGACAGGGTGGCGATCGACCGCCACAGCGTCTCCTCCATCTTCTCGTTCTTGGGCGGGAAGAACTCGAAGCTCACCGCCATGTCGCCCGCCACGTCGGCGTAGAGCGGAGTGTCGAGCGCCAGCCGTGCTTCCTCCAATTGGTTGACCGAGAGCGTCATGCCGCCTTTGCCTCCGCCTGCGCGCGGGCCGCCTTGCGCCCGAGCCAAAGTTTCACCGTCAACGGCCCGCCCTCCAACGTCTCGACGCGCGCGGGCATCAGCCCCGCCGCCTCGAACCAGCCGAGCACCTGCTCGTCGCTGAACCCGAGCCGGACGTGCGCCTCGCGCGCGCGCAGCTCCTCGCGGTCGTGCGGCGCGAAGTCGGCGATCAGCAGCCGTCCGCCATCGCCCAGCACGCGCGCGGCTTCCGCGATGGCGGCGGCGGGCTGCTGCGCGAAGTGAAGCACGTGATGAAGAATCGCGAGGTCCGCAGCGCCCGATGCCAGCGGCAGCGCGTACAAATCCGCCTGGCGCAGCTCCGCGTCCGTCCCCGTCTCGCCGAGCTTTACGCGCGCGAGGCGGAGCATCTCGGAGCTGCGGTCGATACCCAGCGCCGAGCGAGCGTGGCCCGCGAACAGCTCGAGCATACGACCGGTGCCGGTGCCGATATCAACCAGCTGCCCCACCGACGCGTCCCCGAGCACGTCCGCGATCGCCGCCTCCACCTCGCTGTCGGCGACGTGGAGCGAGCGGATCGCATCCCATTCGCCCGCATGCGCCTCGAACCAGGCCGACGCCGCCGCCGCGCGATCCGCGCGCACCGCCGCCAGTCGCGCGATATCGGCGGCGGCCCAGTGATCGCGCCCCTCGCCCCACGCATCGAGCGCGGCGAGCACGGGCGCGACCCGCTCCGCCTGCCCCAACGTGACGAACACCCAGCTGCCTTCCTTGCGCCGCTCGGCCAGTCCCGCATCGACGAGGATCTTGACGTGACGCGACACGCGCGGCTGGCTTTGCCCCAGCACCTGCGCCAGTTCGCCGACCGACAGCTCCATCGACCGCAGCAGCGCGAGCACCCGCAGCCGGGTGCCGTCGGCGAGAGCGCGGAAGATGTCGAGCGCGAGCGTCATCAGGTATCAACGTATAAAGATATCTTTATATCCCGTCAATCGGGAGCTTTGCCCCGATGGCTGCGTTTTCTGGCGCGATTTCCCGGAGCAACGCCATGAAACCCATCCTTTTCGTCGCCTTCGCGCTCGCCGCGTGCAGCACCAAGGCGCGCGACGATACCGCTCAGGCGGCGGACAGCATCGCCGCCGACGCCAACGCGACGATGGCAACGGCGGTCAACACCGTCGACGCCGATACTGACCGGGCGCTGGGCGCGGCGGAACGGGACGACGGTAATGTCCGCGCCGCTGTCGAGCGCGCGGGCGACCGCTCCGAGGCGCTGGCCGACAACGCGGACGACCGAGCCTCTGCCGCCGCGACCGGCGCGGGCCACAAGATCGCCCGCGCCACCCACCGTGCCGCCGCCGCGACCGGTCGCGCGCTTGACGACGTGGGCAACCGGCTCCAGCAATGACGCGCTGCGTCGCGCTCGCCGCCGCGCTGACGCTCGCCGCGTGCCATCGTGCGCACGAGCCGCCCGCGACGGTGACCGCCGACCAGGACCGCCAGCTTAACGACGCCGCTGCCTCGCTCGACGCGAACGGAGCGAACGCCTCGGCAACGTCTCCCTCAAACGCCGCCGAGAACTGACCCGATCGCAAGGTAACGGGGACTCAGGAAAGCGCGCGCGTAGAGCAAGCCGATGGCGACCGTCGCTGCCTCTGCCCCCGCTCGCTGGTGGACGCCTCGCCGCGTGACGTGGCCGTTGCTAGTCGTAGTAGCGAGCGCGTCTGCGCTCTCGATCGGATTGGTCGGCTACGTGGCGTCGGACACTCGCGACGCCCGGTCTCGCGACGCGCGCTGGTCTCGGCGGCGCTGGGATGCGCGGGCGTGCTGGCGGGCGAGGCGCTGTACCAATGGCTGCTGACCGGCGACGTGCTGCACCGCTGACGCTCGCCTTCCATCATGACAGCCATATCGACCTAGCGGCGAACGAGGAGGGTAACGTCCTCGTCCACCCGGCAACCGACCCGCTGCTGGTGCTGCTCGTCAACGACGACTTCGCGCTGCTGTTCTGGGGGGTGACCGCGGCGGTGGCATTCCGGTTCGATCGCGGGCTCGCGCCTGGCGAGGCTGACGAGGGTGGAAGCGGGAACATGGCACCCCGGTGAACTCTGGTTCGGCCCGGCCGGCGCCAAGCCAAGCAACGCCATGGTCCTCGACCGCTCCCCTACCCTCCAACGGCCGCAGGCGCGGCGATCGACCGGCTCGGCCTTGCCAGCGCGCTACCCACCTCGATCCGCCACCGCCTGCTCGCACCCAAACCGGAGCAGGTGCTCGCGCGCTAAGGGGTGAGCGGCCAGCGTTCGACCGGCTCGTATCGCGCGCCCTCGCGCCCGAGCCGGCTTTCGTACAGGATCAGGTGCGCGCAGGTGAAAAGCGGGCTCCTCAGAGCGGCGTGGTCGGCGAGCCAGCGCTCCACCTCCGCGCCCGCACCCGCCGACCGCGCCATCCGCGCGAGCGTGATGTGGGGCACGAACGCCCGTCCCTCCGGCGCAAGCGCCGCGCGGACGCACGCCGCGTCCACCTTTCGGTGCAGCGCCGCGAGCGGGGCCGCGGGGGCGACAGCCGCCCACAGCGCCTCGGTCCGCCCACGATGCGCGAACCGGCCGACGCCTGCCAGCGAGAGCTCCGCGGCGGGCGCGTGGACCTGCCCGAGGGCGGCGGCGATATCGTCCGCCACCCGGGCGTCGACCTCGCCGATGAAGC
>CAXSEO010000438.1:0-3096 GCA_964235525.1 uncultured Sphingomonas sp.
GGTGTTTCGCGGACAGTGCCAAGGTCACCGCCATCGCGTGTCCGCTGCCAAGCCTTCCGCCCGTCATGAGCATTTCAGCCGGTTCCGTTTCGCTGCGCGAGAGAAGCGCAGCAAAGTCCGCCAACCATTTCAGCCGCTCCCATGCGTGCAGGGTGCCGTGAACCGCTAAGTACGCAAGGAGGTGCGGCGTCGCGAGCGTCGGCACCGTCCTCACCTCGGACGGCATAGGCACGAGTTGTCGTGGCGACCAAGGGCCCACGCCGTCGAGAAAGCCGGGCGCATCCACGAGCCTGTTATGCATCTCGACGTGCAATTCCCGGTCTGAATGCCGCCACAACATCTCCTTGCTTCCAGCTATCTGGCGACGAAGTTGCCGAAGTCCTCCGTCGTAGCCGGGTAATTGCGGGTTGTACCCACAATCAAGCAGCACCTCGATGGCTGCTTCCGCATGTTTTGGCGCGACCAGCAGATCGATGTCCCACGACGTCTTGAGCGCAAGTGTGCCATGGGCAAGTATTGCGGTCGTCGCGCCCTTGATGAAGAGCGCGTCGACCCCCGCCGCGGTCAGCGCGTCGGCGAGGCGAACCTCTTCGGAGGCGTGAAGGACACTTCGCATACGGTTGTCGGTCGCGATAACGCCGAGCGTTCGGGCTTGCTCGGGCGGCAACTCCACCCCCGCGGCGTGCAGCCCTTCCGCGAGAAAGCCTACAACCCGGTGCCGCTCCGCAAGAGCAAGCAAGCGGATCGCGTCGAAACCCGCGTCGGCATGCTCGCGCACCAACGCCGTTCGACGTTGGTCGGATAGGGGGCGGCAGCACGCCGCGAGCAGGTTCCACTCGACGCTCATCAGTGCCGTCGAGGTATGCACGACCGTGCATCGTATCCGAAGCGCGGATTTCCATTATGAGTAAGAGCGCGGCCTTGGTTTAGCCTACCGATCAGGCGCACAAAGGACGATCATCGCAAGCCAGGTCCTTAAGCACTCGGCGGACATAAGCGACCTTCTCGCGCGAGCGCTCGCTCGTGCCCGGGTCGCGCAGGTACACGTCGGCCAGAAGATAGCCGCCCGTCACGCGACGAATCGCGCCGCTCCTCTCGAGCGCCTTGACGTGTCGCCATAATGTTGTGGCGGGCAGGCCATCCTGATCCGCTATCTCGAACACATTCACCGGACATCGTAGAATATCCGGGGGGACCGTCTTCTCTGACCCATAACGAACGGACAAGATGGGATTATGGGTGATCTGGCCTGCGTTCCTCACGGTAATAACGCCAAGAACGTAGAGCGTGAGAGGTTTGCAGATGCGTGACTCGGACAGTTCGAAAGCAGAGAGATAAATATCTAGCGCCGCAGCCAGGGTGCGACTAATCGATTGCTCATGCTGAGCGGGGGAGGTAGCGCCGAGTCCTAACCCCTCCAGCCCGTTCACCATGATGTCGAACGCCGCGAGAAGATCGCCGCTTGCTGTTGTGATTGCAGGTAGGCGCAAGAACTCCGGCACGCGCTGTACGCCGCGATCCATCCTTTCACAAAAGCCAGCATCTGCAAGCGAGAGGGCGGCGCGGCGAAGCGTCTCGACAGGTTGCTTCAGCGACGTGGCGATACGGTTGACGCTAACGCGAGCCACAGCGGGCTCACGAAGCGCTGCACGTAACATCGCCAGCAAGGTGAGCGAGCGAGTCATGTCCAGACCCGACGCCTTCATGCCAATAGATGAGCCGCGCGCCTGAAACTCATTGATCAGCCGCGTCGCTTGACGGATCGGCAACACCTTATTTTCCTCCTACGACCGGCTACCAAGGCTTGCAAGCCGACCTGGTCGCTTGACACCGGCCGTCCGTATCCGAGGATGTCAGAGCACACGCTGTGATTGCAAGACGTTTCACAAGCGTGCTTGACGTGCCGCGCCCAGACCAAGCGAGGAGACATTCCACCGCGACAGAGCGTAGCTGGTGGCAGAAAAGGCGAGGAGACTTTTCCTCACGCTGCGCTACGACACGTAGGTCGGTTCTGGTGAGCGTGATCGCTTCAGCCAAGCGCAATTGGATAGCCGCTCAAGGCTGGGCAACTTCGTTACAGCGTTGCCTCGTAGTAAGCTGGATCGCGAGCCTGACGCCAGCTCATCAGCCCGTCCAACAAACGCCGGTTTGTTGGACAAACGGAGAGCGGGCCAATGGTGCCGGGCTTGATCTGCTCCGGGTGGCGAGAACCCGTTCGTCAAACTACGTGCAGCAAAGGGCGGCCCAGTGGCAGCTAGCAGCCTTGAGTAGCCCGATACCTGCGGCCGGCTGACCCTCTGATCCAAGTCGTCTGAGGGCGGCTCCGCCCGCTGGACCCAGCAATACTTGCACATGAACCGGTGTCCGCTCTTGGGGAGCAGCCAAGCGATATCCAACGACCGCATATGGGTCGAAGCTGCCACCACAAAGCCAACCCTCTATCGTGGATCGTTGGTCGTAGGCACGCATCAACTCAGGGCCTCAACTTCGCCCCGCCAGGTGTCACTAAGCGGGCGCGCCACGCCCGACAAGGGATATGGAAGCTCAGTCGCCGAGCGCCGCCAGCATCGCCTTTGCCGAGTTGCGGATGTGCCCCCGCATGGCGCGCGCCGCCGCCGCCTCGTCGCCAGTCAGGATGGCGGCGATCAACGCGTCGTGTTCAGCGCGCGAGGTAAGGATGTGCGCAGGGTTCAACAGCCGATGGTATCGCAGACGATAGATCGGCAGCGTCAGTTGCTCGGCGGTGTCGGTCAGCCGCACGTTGCCGGCGATCCGGTAGATCAGGCGGTGCAGCGCGTGATTGTGATCGATATAGCCGCTCCCGGCACCGGTCGCGGCTGCCTCGGCGCGGTCGCGTTCCGCTTCCAGCAGCGCGCGATAGTCCTCCCGCTCGATGTGCCGCGCGGCGAGTTCGGCGGCCAGCGCTTCCACCGCCTCGCGCAGCTGAAATATCTCGGCGACCTCGCGCGTGCTCAGGCTGCGGACGGTTGCCCCGCGGTTTGGGACGATGTCGATCAACCCCTCGCCCGTCAGGCGCCGGATCGCTTCGCGTACTGGCCCGGCGCTTGTACCCAGCCGGGTTTTCAGGTCGGCCAC
>CAXSEO010000439.1:0-3072 GCA_964235525.1 uncultured Sphingomonas sp.
TGATGCGTCACCTGTAACCGCCGCCGAAATGCAGGGGGAAGCATCGACAGGCCGTCGGGCACCACCTGCGACAGCACGCTCGCGCCCTGGCTGCCGCCGGTCACGAGCACGCGGAAGATGCCGTCCTCCTCCAGCAACGGATAAGGCCGCGCGCGCAGCGACAGCACCGCCTCGCGCACCGGGTTGCCGACATACCGCACCTTGTCGGCGACCTTGGCCGACAGCCGCTCGGTCTTCGCGTAGGAGGTGGCGATCGCGTCGACGCGCCCCGCCACCAGCCGGTTGACGCGTCCCAGCACTGCGTTCTGCTCGTGGATCGCCGTCGGGATCCTATCCGCGAACGCGGCGGTCAGCGCCGGAAAGGCGGGATAGCCGCCGAAGCCGATCACCGCGGCGGGGCGGAACGTCCGGTACAGCTCGCGCGCCATCGCCCGCCCGCGCCACATCTCGCGCGCCGCGCGTGCCCAGCCGACCGGCCCGCCCGCCAGCCGTCCGGCCGGGAGCACATGCGTCTGCACGCCCTCGAACAGGCCCGGAAACCGCACCCCCCGCGCATCGCTGACCAGCGCCACGCGATGCCCCCGCCGCGTCAGTTCGGCGGCGAGCGCGGCGGCGGGAACCATGTGCCCGCCGGTGCCGCCGGCGGCGAGGACGAAGTGGCGGGCTTGCGTCATGGGATGCTCCAGCGCAGCACATAGGGGCTGCGCGTCAGGAACGGATTGCGCCGGGTGAACGCCAGCAGCAACCCCATGCCGATCGACAGCGCGATCATCGACGACCCGCCATAGGAGATGAACGGCAGCGTCATGCCCTTGCTCGGCGCAAGGCCCGTGTTGACCGCCATCGACACCAGCCCCTGCGCGCCGAACTGTACCGCGAGGCCGGAGGCGGCGAGCAGCCGGAACTCGTCCTGCTCGTCGAGCAGCTTGACGAACACGCGCACCACGATGGCGAGGAACACCGCCGCGATGATGCAACAGGCGATCAGCCCGAACTCCTCGCCGATCACCGAGAAGATATAGTCCGTATGCGCCTCGGGCAGCCCGAACTTTACGCGGCCGCCGCCCGGCCCGGTGCCGGTCCAGCCCCCGGCGGTCAGCGTCGCGCGTGCGGCGTTGGTCTGAAAGTGATCCGCCGCGCCCACTCCGTCCGCGTCGGGAAAGATGAAGGCGTCGATCCGCGCCCGCGCGGTGCCATAGAACAGGTACGCTGCGACCAGCCCGGCGGGCACGCACGCCACCATGCCGACCAGTACCCGGGTGGGCGTCCCCGCAATCATCAGCAGCGCCATCGCCACGGTGCAGAAGATGATCGTCTGGCCGAAATCGGGCTGGAGCATCAGCAAGCCGCCGACCAGCCCGGTCGCGCCGAGTGTGAGCGGCACCACCGGCAGGTCCGGCTCCTTTGCTTTCATCGACAACAGCCAGGCGACCGCGACGATGAAGAAGGGTTTGAGGAACTCGCTCGGCTGGAACTGCGCGACGCCGACGCCGATCCAGCGGCGCGCGCCATTGACCTGCACCCCAAACTTCCAGGTCACCGCGAGCAGCACGAGGCACACCACCGCGCCGACCAGCGCGCCCCGGCGCGCGACGTTGACCGGCAGCATCGACACCGCGAACAGGATCGGCAGGCTGACCCCGACCCACATCAGCTGCCGCCAGAAATAATACAGCGGCGCGATATGGGTGTGCTCGCCCGAGTAGCGCACCGCGCTCGCCGGGCTGGCGGCGGCGACCGCGACCAGGCCGATCGCGATCAGCGACAGGGTGAGCAGCAGCAGCACCCTGTCGATGTCCCAGAACCAGGTGCCCAGCGGCGAGCGGTCGCCGCGCCCGCCCCGCCCCTTGAGGCTGGCGCGAATGCCGGACGATTTGGCCATCATGTCGCTCATGCCAGCGCCTCCACCAGGGATCGGAATGCGTCGCCGCGCGCCTCGAAGTCGCGGAACTGGTCGAAGCTGGCGGCGGCGGGGGAGAGGAGGACGGTGTCGCCCGCCTCCGCCCGCGCGGCGGCGCTGGCGACGGCGCGCGCGAGCGTGCCCGCTTCCTCGACCGGCACCGCTTGCTCGCGCAGCACCCGCGCGAACACCGGCCCCGCCTCCCCGATCGTATACGCGCGGGCGACGCGCCGGAAGTGCGGACGGCAGGCGTCGAGGTCGTCCCCCTTCGCCCGTCCGCCGAGGATCCAATGAACCCGCTCGAACGCGGCGAGCGCGGGGGCGGCGGAGTCGGGGTTGGTCGCCTTGGAGTCGTTGACGTAGGCGACGCCTCCGCGCTCGCCAACGCGCTGCATCCGATGAGGGAGGCCGGTGAAGGTGCGAAGGGCTACCATGCTTTGGTCGAAAGGAATGCCGAGTTCGAACGCCGCAGCCAGCCCAGCAAAGGCGTTCTCCGCATTATGCGGACCCTGAAGAGCGGGCCAGTCAGCTTGGTCTCCGTACCTCGGAGGGACACCAGCTATCGGCGAGTGGGTGCAACCCGGTCCGCCCGTCATGTCGAGGAGTGCGTCCCGGATGATCGGATCGTCTGTCGCGATTACCGCAACATGATCGAGCGACTGCATTCTGAACAGCTGCAGCTTAGAGGCCCGATACGCCTCGAACCCGTCATACCGGTCAAGGTGATCGGGCGTGATGTTGAGCAGCACCGCCACGTCGCAGTCGAGCGTGTGCGTCAGATCGAGCTGATAGCTCGACAGCTCCAGCACATACACGCCCCCCTCCGGCAACGGCTCCTGCGCGAGGATCGGCAGCCCGATATTGCCGCCCATCAGACTAGGCACCCCCGCCCCGGCGAGGATGTGGTGGACCAGAGCGGTGGTGGTCGACTTGCCGTTGGTGCCGGTGATCCCGACCACCTTGTGCGGCGGCAGCTCGGCGCGGGCCTGCGCGAACAGCTCGATGTCGCCGATGATCGGCACCCCCGCCGCGCGCGCCTTCGCCGCGAGCGGGTGGGTGTTGAGGGGGACTCCGGGGGAGAGGACCAGTGCGTCGAAGGGGGTGAGGTCGAGGTTGGAGAGATCGGAGAGCTTCACTCTCCCTCTCCCCTCAGGGGAGAGGGTCGGGGAGAG
>CAXSEO010000440.1:0-3069 GCA_964235525.1 uncultured Sphingomonas sp.
AAGTTGTTGGCCGCCGACGTGATCACGACGAGGCCCGGCGTCACCGACGTAAGCGGTAGCGCGCTGGTGATGTTGAGAGCCTTTAGCGTTTCGGCGGGCACGGCCTCGACGGTTGCCGGCACCTGCTGCAAGTTCGCCGACCGGCGCGTCGCAGTGACGACGATCTCCTGAACCGCGTTCCCGGTGTTCGCCGAGATCGGTCCGTTCGGATCGGGCGTCGGCGCGGTCGCGGTCTGCGCGTAAGCGGTGGCCGGCGGGAGCGCCAGAATAGCCGACGCCAATAGCGCGTGCCTGAACGGTCGTCCCATCGACGCCTCCTCCCCTGACCGACTTCTTGCTCTTGAAAATTAGCATACCAGCTTGGAGTTGACCGGGGGTAGGAAACCTGGCGGCGTGCCACTCTCCGGAACCGGCGAGCCGATCAGGGCGGAGATGCACAGGCCGCGCTGCCGTCTCGCGAACGGATCGGGCACCGACCGCGCGACCTTAGCAACCGCCATGCGCCAGCCGGACTCGCGTGCCTGAGGTAATGTGCCGATTGCCAATTTGGTCGGCGGGATGGTCACCGCCGCGGCAAGCGCGCGGCGCTCTCGCGTGGCGAAAGCCTTCCCGGCCAGCGGCTCTAGGAAGCGGTGCCCGGCCTCTCTCTCGGGCGTGTCGTGCGTATCTCGATCCGTTTCTCGTCTACGGTGCTCTTCACTATCCGATCGACGTAGATGCCCGGCGTATGGATGCAGTCGGGATCCATGCTCCCTGTCGCGACGATCTCCTCTGCCTCCACGATCGTGACCTTGCCGGCGGTCGCCATCACCGGATTGAAGTTGCGCGCGGTCTTGCGGAACATCAGGTTGCCGACGCCGTCCGCCCTCCAGGCCTTTATGATCGACAGGTCCGCGCGCAGCCAGGACTCCCGAATGTAGGTCTCGCCCTCGAATGCCTCGAGCTGTTTCCCTTCCGCGACCAAGGTGCCAACGCCGGTTTTGGTGTAGAAGGCGGGGATACCTGCCCCGCCAGCGCGGATGCGCTCCGCCAGCGTACCCTGCGGGTTAAGCTCAAGCACGAGGTCGCCCGACAAGAACAGCTGCTCGAGGAGCCTGTTGTCGCCGACATAAGAGGAGATCATTTTGGCGATCTGGCGATTGTCGAGCAGCATCCAGAGCCCGAAGCCGTCCGCTCCGCAGTTGTTGGAGATAACCGTCAGGTTCCGCGTGCCGGCATCGCGAATCACTGGAATCAGGCTCTCCGGGTTGCCTGTCAGTCCAAAACCGCCCGACATGATCGTCATACCGTCGAAAAGCAGGCCATCGAGCGCAGCCCTCGGGCTGTCATGGATTTTGCTCGGCATCCCGCTCTCCTTCGGCACTCGAGCCGGCTCGCGCAGCCTCTTCTCTTCCTCGCTGGCCCTCGCCATCCCGTCGTGAAGACATGCCGCTATGTGGAACGTCGTCGGCGACGGATTGCGGGGCGAGGACGTCAGACGGTAGCCGCGTGCGCCGAGAGGGGAGTTGAAGATGGCCAATGGGTGGATCCGCGCGGGCCTCAGGCGCACGGCGCTGGCGGCCACCGCTATTCTCGTGTCTCCTTCTCTGAATATCGCGGCCGTCGCGCAGGCGCACCCACCCGCCGCTATTCCGCGAGTGTCGGGGAGCTGGGATGGCGATCCCAAGTCTCCGGACCTGAGCGGTGTGTGGGTACGGGTCGAACAGGCAGCCGGGCCAGGAAGCAGAGAAGGCTGGTTACCGTGGCCGCCGCCGCTCAAGCCTGCGTTCGCCGCGACCTGGCGGAAGCGGGTCAGCGACGCCGCCGCGGGAACGCGAGCCGACGATCCCGTGCGCGGCTGTCTTCCGCCGGGGATGCCGCGCTTCATGACCGGCATGACCGGGCCGCTGCTTATCATCCAGACCCCGGGACGAGTCATGTTGTACCGGGACGGTGTGCCTGTTCGCCGCATTTGGCTTGACGGGCATCCCAATCCTCCGGCGAAGGACTTGGAAAGCTTCTTCGGCGGGAATGCGATCGGACGTTACCAGGGCGGCGAGCTCGTCACCGAGGTCGTCGGGGTCAAGGACCAGCCAATTGATTCGACGGGCATTCCACATAGCGACGATCTAAAGATCGTCGAGCGGTTCCACCGCGTCAACGCTACGACGCTGCGTGTAGACCTCACGCTCACCGATCTTACAGCGTTCACTTGGCCGATGACCTCGTCCGTCACGTATAGGATGTACGGCGACCCGCTTTGGGAGCCGCGTGAGTTCTTATGCACACCCAATACTAACTTTTATCCGGAACGGTATGTAAAGTGAACGCTGGGGTCCCTCGAGGAGTTTAACTATGGGAAAAAAGGTTCTTATCGCTGCGCTGGCCGGTGCGTGTGCATTCCAGGCGGCCGACGCGCACCATTCGTATGCGATGTTCGATCATAGCCGAGAGATCGAGCTAAAAGGAACGGTGCAAGAATGGCAATGGACCAGCCCGCATACTTGGCTGTACTTGGTTGTCGCTAAGGCGAAGGGCGTGCCGGACAAGTACAGCATCGAGGGCGGCAATCCCGGCCTTTTGCGACGTCAGGGGTTTAGCAAGGGCTCGATGCAGCCTGGCGACAAGGTGACGGTGTACATGGCGCCTTTGAAGAGCGGCGACAGGGGCGGTGCGCTCGATGCGGTTAGGCTTGCCAACGGCACCTTTCTCGGCGAGCGCAACAAGATCCTAGGGCAGTGACGATCAGGCGCTAATCTGGGTGCGCTCGAGACGAGGCTGGAGCGGCAATGGAAAAGCTGATGAGTCCTAAGAAGCTCGGCACGCTTGTGGCGGGGATTGCGGTGATCGCCGGCGCGTGCGGGGCTATGGCCCAGGAGCATTGGCCTCCGGCGGGCGTTTCGTACCACGGCGATCAGGGTGCCCCCGACATTTCGGGCCTCTGGCTCGGCTCGACGATGGGGATCCCCGGTCAAGGGGCACAGAGTAACTCGGGCAGCACTGTGGACGGTCGTCCACCCGTTTTTTGGGCACCCTGGCCGCTGCCTTACACGCCCGCTTATCAGAAAATGTCGGACGAGCGGGTGGCGG
>CAXSEO010000441.1:0-3067 GCA_964235525.1 uncultured Sphingomonas sp.
TCTGACAGCCACGCCGGGCCATAGGTCGGCTCGACCAGCAGCGTCGCGTTCGCCTTGGCGAGCATCGCGTCGATACCCTCGCGTCCCGCCTGGCGCAGCGACTTCGCGCGCGCGGCGAGGTAGTCGGGGTCGCTCAGCCCCTTGGTCTTGGCCGCGTCCTCGAACAGCTCCTGTCCGAAAAACGGCATCTCGACGCCCGCGTTCGCCTTGTTAAAGGCGATCACCTGGTCGCGCGTGCGAGTTGTCACGGCGGGCGGCGTGGTCGCGAGATAGGCGTCCAGATCGACCTTCAGCTCGGTCATCAGCACGGTGTTCTCCGCCTTGCCGGTGCCCTCGCTCTTGGGCGCCTCGATAGCGACCAGCACCGCGCCCGCTTGGCGCAGCACGCCCAGCGCGCGCTCGTAGGCGACTTTGAGATCAGGCGTCATCTCCGGGCGCAGCACCGCGACCCGCACCCCCGACAACGCGGTCGCCGACAGCCCGGCAGCGTAGTCGCGCCGGTGCGCGTCCGCGCCCGCCGTCGCCGTGTCGGCGGGGTCGCTTCCCGTCATGGCGGTGAACATCTCCGCCACGTCACGGACCGAGCGCGCCATCGGCCCGGGCGTGTCCTGCGAATGGCTGATCGGCACGACGTGGGTGCGGCTGACCATGCCGATCGTCGGCTTCAGCCCCGCGAGCCCGTTGATCGACGACGGGCACACCACCGATCCGTCGGTCTCCGTCCCCACCGCCGCCGCCGCGAAGCTCGCCGCCGTCGCCGCGCCCGAGCCGGAGGAGGAGCCGCACGCGGTCCGGTCGAGCGCATAAGGGTTGCGGACCAGTCCACCGACCGCGCTCCACCCGCTCATCGCGCGTGACGAACGAATGTTGGCCCATTCCGACAGGTTGGTCTTGCCGAGGATCACCGCCCCCGCCGCGCGCAGCCGCGCCACCACCGGCGCGTCGCGATGGGTGACGTTGTCCTTGAGTGCGAGGCTGCCCGCCGTGGTCGGTACGGGATCGAGCGTCTCGATATTGTCCTTGATCAGCACGGGGACGCCATGAAGCGGGCCGCGGACGTGCCCCGCCTTGCGCTCCGCATCGAGCGCCTTGGCCTCGGCGAGTGCGTCCGGGTTGATCGCGATCACCGCCCGCAAGGCAGGCCCGCGCCGGTCCATCGCCGCGATCCGGGCGAGATAGGCGCGGGTCAGGTCCACGCTCGACGCCTGCCCGCCCGCCATCATCGCCTGCAGCTCGTCGATCGAGCGCTCCTCCACCGTCACCGTCCGCGCGGCGGCGGGCGCGACCGCGACGGATGCGAGCAGGCTGGCGGCGAGCAGATGGCGCATGATGATCCCCCTTGTTGTCGCGCCCGATCCTAGGGCGGAGAGGCGCGCGCGCAACCGGCAACCGCGCGTGGGTGAACCCTTCCCCGCTAACCTTCGTTAGTCCGCCCATGATGAAGCTGCTCGGCGTGGTCGCCACCGTCCTGCTGTTCGTGGTGGTCGCGCTCGGGCTCGCGATCACGATCGTGCCGCAGTTCCTCGACCGCATCTATTATCGTGGGCCGAAGTCGGATCATTTCGACGGGCAGCGCTTCTTCAACCCCGACGGCGACGCCGACACGCAGATGCCGGTCCCGCACGGCAGCCGCACGCGCTTTCTCTGGAACCAGCTGACCGGTCGCGACGGCCGCCCTGCCTGGCCCAAGCAGGTCGCGGTCACCCCAACCAAACCGCCCGCCCGCGTCGAGGGCGAGCGGATGCTGGTCACCTGGATCGGCCACGCCACTGTGCTGATCCAGACGCAGGGGCTCAACATCCTGACCGACCCGGTGTGGAGCGATCGCACCGGCCCGTTCGGCATTGGGCCCAAGCGGGTGACCGCGCCGGGGGTTCGGTTCGAGGATCTGCCGCCGATCGACGTGGTGCTAGTCAGCCACAATCATTACGACCACATGGACCTGCCGACGCTGCGGCGGCTGGTGGTGCGCGATCATCCCCGCATCGTCACCAGCCTCGGCAACGACACGGTGATCGCGCAACCGAACACGATCACGCTTGACTGGGGCGACGCGGTCGCGATCAAGCCGGGCGTCGAGGTGATCGCGGTCCGCGCGCACCATTGGGGCACGCGCTATTCGACCGACCGCAACCGCGCGCTGTGGTCGGGGTTCGTCCTCAAGCTGCCGAGCGGCGGCAACGTCTACTTCACCGGCGACACCGGCATGGGCGACGGCAAGTGGCCCGCAGAGGCGGCAAGCCACGGCCCGATCCGCCTCGCGCTGATCCCGATCGGTGCGTTCCGCTTCGTCCCCGGCCAGATGGAGATCGGCAGCCACATCGGCCCGGTCGACGCGGTCGAGGTCTACCGCCGCACCGGCGCGGCCCGCGCGATCGCGGTACATTGGGGCACGTTCCGGCTGAGCTACGAGGCGCGCGACACCCCGCCGAAGCTGCTAGCGGAGGTGATGCGCTGCACGGGGCAGCACGGGTTCGCGGCGGTGGGGGTCGGGGAGGCGGTGGAGGTGGCACCGTATGCTGCGCCCGCGAGGGTGGCGGAGGTGCCTAGGGGGGCGGTGCTGAGGTGTCTGGACACGCCGGAGGTGCGGGGGATGCGGTAGGGAAAGTCCAGAGCCACGTGGGTCGTATGTTCTTGATTTGTTCGCAGGGCTAAGCTATCACGTTCGCCGCGTAGGGGAGCGCGCGAGTGGCAAGCACGACAGTTGTTACCAGCCGACGGTCGATGAGCCTATTCGAGCTGTGGATCAGGACCGGACGCTGGGTTCCGGCACAGCTTGAAGACCCGGAGCTTGAGGTCAAGTCCAACCCGTACCACGACCCCGACACGGGACGGTTCACGTCGGCCGACGGAAGTAGCGGGGTCGACGGCGATCGGCCCGACGCTGGATCGGACGTGCCGAAGTCTCCGACTTGGGGAGACAAAGGCTTCTCCGGCGGCGGGGGCGGCTCGGGCGGCGGCGCCGGCGCAAGCGGAGACTGGGGGTTGCCCGGTCAGACCGCCTCGGAAACGGGTGAGGACTCGATCGTCAGAGTGGACGCAGCGATCGCCCGAGAGCGCGCGGGCG
>CAXSEO010000442.1:0-3054 GCA_964235525.1 uncultured Sphingomonas sp.
GTGCTGTCGGAAGCGGAGGACCATCCCGACGTTGAAAAGGTCTACGAGCGCGCCTCCTCGATCGACCCGGGCATCTCGATCGCGACCGTGTACCGCACCGTACGGCTATTCGAGGAAGCGGGTATCCTTGACCGACACGATTTCGGCGACGGTCGCTCGCGCTACGAACCATCGCCCGAAGCGCATCATGACCATTTGATCGATGTCGAGACCGGCAAGGTGATGGAATTCGTCGACCCCGAGCTCGAGCAGCTGCAAAAGGCGATCGCGGAGCGGCTCGGCTTCCGGCTGGTCGATCACCGGATGGAGCTGTACGGCGTCAGTCTGTCGCGCAAGGATTGACGCTGCTCGCTGATCTGCGGCTCGCGCGGCGGTTGCTCGTGCTGCTCGCGCTGCTGATCGTGTGCGTGCCGCTGCATTATTTGTCGCTGGCGCTGCGTGGCTCGTCGCCCTGGCCGCCGCGCTTCCTCGGACTGGCCGCGCGCGCGTGCGGGGCGCGGGCGCGGGTGGTAGGCCGGCCGCTGCGGCGCGACGTGTTCTTCATCAGCAACCACCAGAGCTGGCTCGACATCCTGATCCTCGGCGGCGCGACGCGGAGCGCGTTCATCGCCAAGGCGGAGCTGGCGACCGCACCCGTGGTCGGCTGGATGGCCTCGCTCAACCGCACGATCTACATCAAGCGCGAGGACCGGCGCGCGATGCCCGAGCAGATTGAAATCGTCCGCGCCGCGATCACGCGCGGGGCGGTGACGATCTTCCCCGAAGGTACGACCAGCGACGGCACCGTGCTGCTGCCGTTCAAGGCCGGGCTGCTCCAGGTGCTGGACCCGCCGCCGCCGGGCATCCGCGTGCAGCCGATCTTCCTCGACTATGGCCGGGACGCGCCCGCGATCGGCTGGGCGGGCAACGAGCCGGGGCTGACCAACGCGCTGCGCGTGCTGCGAAGGCGCGGCCCCGTGCGCGTGGCGGTGCGCTGTCTTGAGCCGTTCGACCCAACGGCGTTCGGCGACCGCAAGACCATCGCCGCCGAAGGCCGCCGCCGTATCGCGGAGGCGATCGCGGCCAGCGGGAGCGCGGTACGGGTCACCTGACCTCGACCGGCCCCATGTCGGACGGTATGGCCGCGCCATGACCTCGCCCCGCACCTTTCACGTCAAGTCATTCGGCTGCCAAATGAACGCCTATGACGGCGAGCGCATGGCCGAGCTGATGGCGGATCAGGGGCTGGTCGCGACCGAGGCGGACGCGGCCGATCTGGTGGTGCTCAACACCTGCCACATCCGCGAGCGCGCGACGGAGAAGGTCTATTCGGACATCGGTCGGCTCCGCAAAGGCGGGCGCAGGCCGATGATCGCGGTCGCTGGCTGCGTGGCGCAGGCCGAGGGCGCGGAGATCATTGCGCGCGCGAAGGTTGACGTGGTCGTCGGTCCGCAAAGCTATCACCGCCTGCCCGCCTTGGTCGCGGACGCCGCCGCGGGCCGCCCCGCGCTCGACACCGACATGCCGCTGCTGAGCAAGTTCGGCGCGCTCCCCGCCCGCCGCCGCGTAGGGCCAAGCGCGTTCCTGACTGTGCAGGAAGGCTGCGACAAGTTCTGCACCTATTGCGTCGTGCCCTATACGCGGGGCGTCGAGATCAGCCGGCCCTGGGCGGCGATCCTCGAAGAAGCCCGCGCGCTGGTCGATGCGGGCGCCAAGGAGATCACGCTGCTGGGGCAGAACGTCAACGCCTGGACGGGCGAGGACGAGGCAGGGCACGCGCAGGGGCTCGACGGGCTGATCCGGGCGCTCGACCGCCTGCCAGGGCTGGCGCGCATCCGTTACACGACCAGCCACCCCAACGACATGACGCAGGGGCTGATCGACGCGCACCGCGACGTACCATCGCTGATGCCTTTCCTGCACCTGCCGGTGCAATCGGGCAGCACGCGGGTGCTCCGCGCGATGAACCGCAGCCACGGGCGCGACGACTACCTCCGACTGCTCGACCGCGTTCGCGCAGCGACGCCCGATATCGCGCTGTCGGGTGATTTCATCGTCGGCTTTCCCGGCGAGACGGAGGCGGAGTTCGCGGACACACTCAGCCTCGTCGATCAGGTTGGTTACGCCCAGGCGTTCTCGTTCAAATACTCAGCCAGGCCCGGCACTCCCGCCGCCGACCTCGCCGCGCAAGTTCCGCCGGAGGTGATGGACGAACGGCTCCAGCGGCTCCAGGCGGCGCTGAACCGCGGCCAGCATGCGTTCAATCGCGCGAGCGTCGGGCGGACGTGCGAGGTGCTGATCGAGCGCGCGGGCAAGCTGCCTGGGCAGATGCTCGGCAAATCTCCGTGGCTCCAGTCGGTTCACCTGATGACCGAAGCGCCGATTGGCAGCCTGGTCGAGGTCACGCTGACGGCCGCCGGGCCGAACTCGCTGGCTGGATGCACTCCCGCGCTCGCGGCTGTCTGACAACTTATGGGACGGCATCTGCCGGGACGCCAAACCGGGCCGCCGTCGCTGCGTTGAGCGCCACCCCAGTCCGCCGCACCGCGTCGGTGAACCCGCGCCGCCACTCGGCATAGGGTCCCGCGTCTTCGGAATGGCTCTGTCCGGTGCCGACGACGTATGCGCCCCACACGTCGAGGCGCGCCAGCGGCCACCCGCTCCGCCCCCAGTCGCCATGCGAGCCGAGCTCGGCGTGCGGGTCGCGGTCGACCTCGCGCGCGCCCGCCGGGTCGACGCGCGCCACCGTGCTCGATCCGCAAAGTTCGTGGAACGCGAAGTCATGTCCCGCGACCGGGAACGCCGCCCCGCGCCCGCTCGCTACGTCCACCGCCACGCCGTGCGCGACCAGCCCTCCGACCATCTCCCACCCAATGCTCGCGCGCGCGACACCGACCAGATCGCGGTCGACCCAATCATCCGCGTCGAGAAACATCAGCAATCCCCCGCCCGCCTCGCGCATCCACTCTTTGACCAGCCACTTCTTGCGCCCGCCGTCGTCGTTCGCGGCGGTGGGCGGCTCGGCGGGCCAGTCCGCCTGCAGCCATACGAGGCGCGGATCGCGCTCCACCGTCT
>CAXSEO010000443.1:0-3041 GCA_964235525.1 uncultured Sphingomonas sp.
ATGGAGGTGCATCTGCCCGAGCTCGAGCGCCTTGCGGAGCGCCATCTCGAGCATCCGGCGCTCCTCCGCCCGGACGTGGAGCTGCGGCTCGTAGCAGTGGAACACCCCGCCGCCCGCGTCCTTGGAGCGGTACAGCGCGAGGTCCGCCGAGCGGATCAGCATCTCGGCGGTGCGCCCGTCGCGCGGCCCCGTCGCGACCCCGACCGACGCGCCGATGTACAGCGTGTGCTGGTCGATCTCGTAGGAGCGCGACAGCGTGTCGATGATCAGCCGGGCGAACCGCTCGACCCGCGCGGCGTCGGTCGCGTCGCGCACCACCACCGCGAACTCGTCGCCGCCGAGCCGCCCGACGATCTCGTTCTGCGTCGCCAGCTGGCTCAACCGCTCGGACACGCGCCCGAGCAGCCGGTCGCCGATCGGGTGGCCGAGCGTGTCGTTGACCGCCTTGAACCGGTCGAGGTCGATCATCATGAACGCGCAGCGGTTGCCCCATCTGTCCGCCTCCGCCATCGCGCGGGCGAGCGTCTCGTTGATCGACAGCCGGTTGGGGAGGCCGGTCAGCGTGTCGAAGCGGGCCATGCGATTGATCTTGTCCGCCGAGGCGCGCTGTTCGGTGACGTCCGATCCGACGCCGCGAAAGCCGAGATAGGTGCCGTCCTCATCGACGCGCGGCGACGCGGCGATCTCCCACCAGCGCTCCTCGCCATCGACGGTGACGGGCAGGCGCAGGTCGCGGAAGCTCTCGCGCGCCTTGAGCTTCTCGGCCAAGGTACGCAGGCCGGGGGCGACCTCGCCGCTCTCCCAGCTCGGGCCCGCCAGCACCTGCAGGAAGGGGAGGCCGTTGATCGCCACCGGATCGAGCCCGCAGGCATAGGCGAAGCGCGGGCTCGCCTTGATGATCCGGCGCGAGGCGTCGGTTTCCCACAGCCAGTCCGCGCCCTTCTCCTCGAACTCGCGCAACAACAGGCTGACGGTGGCATCGCGCTCCGCGAGCGCGATCTGCGCGGCGCGGATCGTCACCAGCGCGCGCGCGCGGCTCATGCACGCGCTCATCAGCATCGCGGTGAAGATCACCACGCCGAGCGCCGCCGCATAGGCATGCGCGTGGAGCAACGGCAGCGCCATCGCCGCACCCATGCCGACGAGGAACGCGAGCGTCGCCAGCGCGAACGGGGCCATGGCGAGCGCGGCGGCGGTCATCAGCACCACCAGGATGACGCCCAGCCCGCCGGTCTCGCCGACGGGGGTATGGAGGCAGAACACGAGCGGCACGATCGACCACGCGACCGCGAGCGCGACCCCTTCGACGACCGTCTGGCGGAGATCGCGCACGCTCGCATAGCCGTCGCCGCGATGATGGGTCGACAATCGCCGCCTCGCCACCGTCAGCGACACCGCCGCGACCATCGCCGCCCAGCCATAGACCTGCCACGCGGGCACCCGCCCGATGACCAGCAGCACCGCCGCCGCGCCGCCGAGCAGGTTGGCGGCGAGCAGCAACAGCGCGAGGCGACGCCCGGCGTGCAGTTGCGACGCGCGGATCCGGCCCCACTGGGCGGTGTCCGCGCCATCGCCGAAACCGAGCAACGCCTTGAGGTCGGTCGAATCAAGGGGGGCGGGGGAGGGAGGAGGGGTGCTCACCCGGCGGGGTTACGCCGGGTAGGTTGACGCTTCGTTGCGAGCGGGCGGGGAAGAGGGTTAATGGGGCGCGCGGCAGCCGGACCCAATCTTGCGCGTGAGGTGAAGGCAATGACGGAACCCGAGAGCGGCAGAGCGGCAAGCAGCAAGGTGGGGCAGGCAATATTCCTGCTGGCCGGCGTCGTGGCGCTGGCGATCGGGGTGTGGCAGGGCTATTCCACCGCCCGCTTCAAGCAACGCGCGCTGACCGCGACCGGGCGAGTGCTCGGCGATAACGGCGCGTCGAGCGGAGAGTTCTCGGCGCATCCCGGCATCGAGTTCCGCACTGCCACCGGTGCGCTGGTCCGCTACAGACAGAACGGGATGGGCGGGCGTCCGGTCGGCGCGACCATGCCGGTGCTCTATGACCCGGCGGACCCGGCCGGGACGGCGGTGGTGTCGGGTTTCTGGACCTTGTGGTTTCCGGCGGTCGGGCCGTTGTTGATGGGCGCGCTGTTCGTTGCGGTGGTGCTGGGCGGCGCGGAAATCGGGGTGCGCGGGGCGCGACCGTAGCTCCACGCCACGTCGTCAGACGGGACCAGCTATGCTGGCCCGCTGCCCGGGTCCCTGCGAAAGTAATACTTTCGCGGGAGCCGGTCCGCCGTGGCGAGTCCTGGGCTTGCTTGGGCAAGCCTAGGCCGCCCGCGCCCTACGCCGCCAGCTGGTAGGGCCGTATCTCGCCCGACAGGTACAGGTTCCTCGCCTTGGCGCGGCTGAGCTTGCCCGAGCTGGTGCGCGGGAGGGTGCGGGGCGGGATCAGCTCGATCACGCAGTTCATCCCCGTCACCGAGCGAACGCGCTCCCTGATCTCATCGCGCAGGCGGACGCGCTCCGCCTCGTCCGAGCTGCGGCATTGCACCAGCACCGCGGGCGTCTCTTCACCGCCGGGCGTGGTGATCGCGAAGGCGGCGATGTCGCCCGCCTTGAAGCCGGGCAGCTGTTCCACCGCCCATTCGATGTCCTGCGGCCAATGATTGCGGCCGTTGACGATGATCATGTCCTTGGCACGCCCGACGATGAACAGATAGCCGTCGGACAGATACGCCATGTCGCCGGTGTCGAGCCAGCCGTCGTGGAGGCACGCGGCGGTTGCCTCCGCGTCGCGGAAATAGCCCGCCATCACCGACACGCCCCGGCACCACAGCTTGCCGATCGCGCGCTCGGGCAGGGGCGTGCCGTCTTCCTCCCGGATCTGCAGCGCCATGTCGCGCACCGGGCGACCGCAATTGACGATCGCGCGATAGCGTTGCGGGCGACGGCCCGCGCCACCCTCGGCCGCGACGCCGGACAGCTGGGTCTCCTCGACCAGCTCGGCGCGGATGCCCTCGCCCGGCGGCATGATCGACACCGCCAGCGTCGCCTCC
>CAXSEO010000444.1:0-3040 GCA_964235525.1 uncultured Sphingomonas sp.
TCCAGTTCGGCATCGAGGACGGGACGGAGACCGCGTTGTGGAACGCGGGCAAACGGATCGCCAATCCATTCCCCAACCCGCTCTACCCCGGCACCAGCTTCAAAAAGGATCCCGGTAATCAACCGACCTTCACCGGGTGCATCCGCTACCAGACGAACAGCGCGAACGACAACATCTATGTCTGCCTGAACGGCATCAACAATGCCAATTGGGGGTACAACAACCTCAACTGGCGCGGCTTGACCTATTACCATCGCTTTAGCGACAAGTGGCACGTTTCCGTCGAGGCGTACAACGAGTACCAGCGCGGTGTTCCCAACGCGAACAATCCGACAGCGCAGAACATCGTCGCGCAAGGAGGTACACCGTTCAGTCCGCAGTATCTTCCGTTCAATGCGCCGGGGCTTGCCTATTGCAAGAACCCGAACGAGCTTTCGTGCAAGGCTTATGCTACTGGCGCGCTGACCTATCTTAATTATTCGCCATCGCCGCTCAATAACTTTTCGCTCCGCGGCGAGTTCTTCAACGATCAGGAAGGGCAGCGGACCGGAACGAAGACCCGTTACGCCGCCGGCGCGATCGGTTGGCAGCACTGGCTGTCCCCGCAGATCGAGGTCCGGCCGGAGCTGGCCTATTACCGCGCGCTCGACGGGCTGGCGTTCAACGGCAACGGCAATCGCGGGATCGCGCCGAACAAGCAGGATGCGACGATCCTGTCCGGGGACGTGATCCTGCACTTCTAGGCTGCTCAGGGGTGCGGCGTCGGCCTGGTCCGCTTCGGGGGAATGGCGAGCGGGCCGGAGTCGACCGGCGCTTCGCCGACCGGGCCGGATTTGCCGTCGCCGCGCCCGTGCAAATGATCAATCTCGGCTTGACGCCGCGCGAGATAGAAGTCGCGCGACGCCGCATAGGGATCGGCCACGCCGTCGTGCAGCTTGTGCAGCGTCGGGTCGAAGTCGGCGCGGTGATCGAGCACGCCCAGCGCGCCGACCGGCGCGGTGAAGGCGGTGCTGGTGAACGGCTTGCCCACCGCCAGCGGCAGCAGCAGCCGGTCGAGCGTACCGCCGATCAGGTCGCGCACCGTGGTCGGGCCGGTGATCGGCAGGAACAGGAACACGCCGTTATGCACGCCATAATAACCTAGCGTATCGGCGAACCCGTTCGCGCGGCGCGGCAGGCGGAAGGGACGGCGCTTCGCGACATCGAGCACGCCGCCCACGCCGATCGTCGAGTTGACCGCGAACCGCCCGACCGTTTCGGCTGCCTTGCCCGGCTTTAGCTGGAGCATGAAGTTCACGAACACCAACGGCTCGCGCAGATTGTAGAGGAAGTTGTGGACGCCGCGCCGGATCGGGGAGGGAACCGCGTGCGCGTAGGCCATCGAGATCGGACCAATGAGCGCGCGATCGACCGCTTCCGTCGCGGCGAACGATTTGGTGTTGAGTGCTCGCAGCGGATCACCCGCGGCCGGTCGTCGTCCGGTGACGAGCACGTCGCCGCGCTGAGCGTCGGGCTGCGATTGCGCCGGTTCCGGCGTGGGCGGGGCGTCAGCGGTGGCTGGCGACGGGTCCTTGCCGACTGGCTGCGGCGGGTCTTGCGAAACCGGGGCCGCCGGAAGCTGGGGCGGTTGCGCCTGAGCGGGCGCGGCGTCTGCCTGAGGCGGCGCGGGCGGCGCATCCGCCATTGGCGCTGGAGCGAGGGCCAGCAGCGTGGCCATGGTGACGTTTAGCATAAGCGAGTTCCCGCCTCCCTTGTCGTCCGGCCTCGGCGAGCGCGAGGCAGCGTACGGACGTGGAGACACCCCCGAAGGCCGCTGCCTTACTAGCGCCGGATCGGGGCGGCTGAACATAGGTAACTTGCCTCGTCGATCCGCAACCCGTCCCGTGCGTGAGCGGCTTGTCGGCTTGGGCTCGCACGACGTCGGAAAAGCGGGACAGCTACGCCGCCGCTCCCGGAAGGCAGGGCCAAGCGTGAGGTCGGGCTATGCGACGCTGGTTGCGCGCTCGACGCTGGCCGATATAGCGCCGTGATCGACAGCCATTGTTCACGGCCGCTGGCTCGATCGGTCGCAAGAGGTGGGACTTAAATGAAAGCGGTGATCCTCGCGGGTGGGCTTGGCAGCAGGCTGGGCGAAGAAACGTCCGTCCGTCCCAAGCCGATGGTGGAGGTCGGGGGAGTGCCAATCCTGTGGCACATCATGAAGATCTACGAGGCGGGCGGGATCACCGATTTCGTGATCTGCCTCGGCTACAAGGGCTATGTGATCAAGGAGTTCTTCGCCAATTACTTCCTCCATACCGCCGACGTGACGGTGGACCTGAGCCGAAACAGCATGGAGGTGCATCGGTCGCGGAGCGAGCCGTGGCGCATCACCATGGTGGAGACGGGCGCGACCACCATGACCGGCGGGCGGCTTCAGGCGATCCGCTCCTTTCTGGGAGAGGGTGAGCCGTTCTGCTTCACCTATGGCGATGGCGTCGCGGATATCGATATCGGGGCGCTGGTCGCGTTCCACCGCGCACATGGCCGCCGCGCCACCATCACCTCCGTCGCGCCGCCCGGCCGCTTCGGCGCGCTCGAGTTCGACGGCGACCTGGTCACCGCCTTTCGCGAAAAGCCCGCGGGTGACGGCGGGCAGATCAACGGCGGCTTCTTCGTGGCCGATCCGAGCGTGCTCGACCTGGTCGAGGGCCCTGATACGATCTGGGAACACGGGCCGTTAGAGGCGTTGGCGGCGGCGGGCGACCTGGTCGCCTATCGTCACGAGGGCTTCTGGCAGCCGATGGATACGCTGCGCGACAAGCTCCACCTTGATGAGCTGTGGCGCACCGGACAGGCGCCCTGGAAGCGCTGGTGAGGTCGGCGGAGCGCTGGCGCGGTCGGCGGGTGCTGGTCACCGGCCATACCGGGTTTAAAGGCAGCTGGCTGAGCTTGTGGCTGCACCAGCTCGGCGCGACCGTGACCGGCTTCGCATTACCGCCCCCAACCGAGCCCAGTCTGTTCGAGATCGCGCGGGTAGGCGAACTGTGCGACCATGTCG
>CAXSEO010000445.1:0-3036 GCA_964235525.1 uncultured Sphingomonas sp.
GTTGATCCGCGTATGCTTTACCCTTTTGATCTCATCGGGGCCAACACGATCCCACCCGAGATCATCGCGGCGACTTGCGAGGCTGCGATCCGGGAATATGCAGAACCCGGCGTGCTTCAGCCGGATCTTGAGCGAGGTGGTCTCATCTCTCTCCTGAAAGCTGGCTCCGTCGAGGTGAAATACGCCTCGGGCGCACCGGCGCAGACCATTTTCCAGATTATCGATGCGGCATTGTCCGGGCTCATCGGAGTTCGGAGTAGTTATACATCCCGAGCCCAGCGAGTGTGACATGAAGAAGACCGAAGCGTCAAAAAAGCTGGCATCCTCTGGCGCTAGCAAGGCCACCAAGACCGCTGCCGCGACGGCGCTGGCGGGCAAGCGGGCATCGGGCAAGAAGTGACATCGCCGGACGCTTTGACCGAAGCTGGATGGCCCCGTCCCATTGTCGGGGGATGGCCCATTCCATGGGTCTCTCCGCCGAGCAATCTGTCTTATCAGGATGCAGATCGAATGCAGGCCGTCATTGATGACCTGCTCTGCCAAGTTTGCGGTCAACCGCACTCCATTGGCACACGGATTTTCCTCTGCGTCAGCGCGGAGAACGAGGGCACGAACCGATCAACCCCGCTGAACGACAAGATGGTTCTCGCCATGGACAATGGCGTGCTGCACGAGCGGTGCGCGCGTCTTGCCATAGCCCGGTGCCCGGTCTTCGGCGAGATCCGCTCGAAGGGCGCCCTAATCGTCTTGTCCGCCGGCGTTGATGATGTTGAGCGGGGTGAAATAGATGGGCGACAGCAGCTTGCCGTAAAGGGCGCCGCCGCCAAGATTGAATCGATCAACTGATGGTCAGTCCGCTCGCGGGCTCGCTCGCCCGCACCATCGGCAAAGCGATGGCGGGCCTGTTCCTCCCCGCCACCCTCACGCGCGGCGGAACCACCTATCCCTGCCGCGCCATCTACGAGGACTGGGGCAAGGCGTCGGGACCTGGCGGGGTGATCACGAACCCTGACGTCAAGGCGCTTGTCCTAGCGCAGAGCCTCGCGGTCGAGCCTGATAGCGGCGACATCGTCGCGCTGCAGGGTTCCACCTTCGTCGTGGTGTCGAACAAAGACACCGTCAACGCAGTGTCTACAGATCCTGCGCGAGCGACATGGACGCTGGTGGGCAAGTTCGTCGGCTCGCTCGGCGGAACGGTCGATACGGCATCGGCTTATGCCGCCGCTGCAGCCGCGCTCGGGCAACCATACAAGGTGTTCCGCTCGGCTGGCGACGCGCCGCTCTTCACGGTTGCCGTCGAAACCACGACCGTGATCGTTACGAGCGGCAAGGCTTCTGGCTTCAGCTACACTAAGTCGTCGAGTTTCGAAGATGTGCTGGCGACGCTTCAAGCTGACTTCACAAACATGCGGGTCGGCGACTACCTCACCGGCCCCGGCGGAACGTTCTTCATCGCCGACATGCCGGCGCTCCGCCCCGTGGTGGCGGTTCAGTGCAACACGGTGGTAAGTGTGACGCGGCCTGGGCTGGAGGTGTCCAGTTCAGGCGGTGCAGCTCCCGGTCTTCCGAGCCAGCCTAATTCGGTCGGCAGATATTGGGGGCAGAGCCAAACCGTCATCGCCGACCCGAACGGGGCTGGCGAGGTCCCTATCCGTTCTGGCATTCCTGCCGCAGCCATCGGGACCACGGGCCGCGCAACGGGCACAGGCGAGCTTCCGAGCGATGCTCCCGGCCCGAGCCGCTGGCGGATCTACCTGCCGCAGAGCGCTTTTCCGAAGGGCTCTGTCTCGGTGCGGGATATCCTCACCGACGACCAAGGCACCCGCTATCAGGTGTCCGCCGACTATTGGTCGACGATCGGCTACAGGCTCGAATGCGTGAGACTGGAAAATTGATGACCATTCTCGTCTACCGCGACGGCATCATGGCGTCGGACACGTCGGCGTCGATGGGCCGATCAACCCATCGCTGGTCCGACAAGCTCCACCGCGCCGGCGACGGTACGCTCTACGGCGCGTGTGGAGAGTGCGCCGAAGGCCAAGCTTACTTCGACTGGTTGCGCTCTCCCGGCGAACGACCCGAGCCGCTGCCGCGGGACGTGGACGGCGACGGGTCGTTCGGTATCCTCCGCGTGGGCCGGGACCGGGTCGTCCACTGCCTGACGCCTTGCGGCTGGGAGCGCTTCGTCGCGCCCTACTATGCCTACGGTGGTGGGCAGGCCCCAGCCTGGGGCGCGCTGTACGCTGGGGCCGATGCCGAGACGGCCGTCCGCGCCGCCATCGAGCACAGCGGCGCCGCCAAGGGCGACGTCCGAGCCATCCGGCACGAAGGCTGAGTCCTTGGCCGACATCAGCGACATCCTCGACGCTCTCGAAACGTTGGCGCTCGTAGCCGTCTATCCGGATGGCACAGCGTCGCCCTCGATCTCCGGCACGGTCATCAACATCGGGCAGGGCTGGCCTCCGGCCGGCGCCGTCGATGCCGCCATGCGAGCCGAGCAGAGCCTCGTCTCGATCTACGCGGTGTCGTCCTCGACCTCGAAGCTGCCCGTGCCGCTCGGCGGGTCCGACGATGGCGTGATCGCGCCTCCCGCGCACGGAATGGCTGCCGTCGCGACCGACGCGGGTTTTACCCTCATGGGGTGTCCCGGCGTCGGGGAATACGCCACCGCCATTGTGGACGGCACAGCCTACAGCGCCGTTGCGAACCCGGGTGATACCGTCCAGTCCATCGCGGCAGACCTCGCGATGCAGATCCCGAACGCCTCCGCGCCCGGCGGGGGTGCGACCGTCGACCTCGCGCCCTTCCACGCCCTGACGGTCCGCGTCGGCGCACCGGGCGCCATCGGGCGCATCATCGACCGGCAGCGCCAGAACGTCATCCTCGGCGTGTGGTCCCCGACCCCGTCCGACCGCGCCGTGATCGGGCGCGCCCTCAAGGTGATGGTGGCGCAAAACCTCGTGGTCGCGATGCCCGATACGTCGCAGTCGCTGTGGATCGGGCAGTCCGAAAACCTGATCGACAAATTCCAGAACG
>CAXSEO010000446.1:0-3033 GCA_964235525.1 uncultured Sphingomonas sp.
CGACCAGCTCGCGGATGTGGTTCGCCGCCTCGTCGACCTCGAGCAGGCGCATGTCCTCGCCGCCGGTGATCGAGATGATCACGCCCTTGGCGCCCTGCATCGACACGCCGTCGAGCAGCGGGTTGGCGATCGCGCGCTGCGCCGCCTCGATCGCGCGGTTGTCGCCCGAGCCTTCGCCCGTGCCCATCATCGCCTTGCCCATCTCCTGCATCACCGAGCGGACGTCGGCGAAGTCGAGGTTGATCAGGCCGGGCATCACCATCAGGTCGGTGATGCCGCGCACGCCCTGTTGCAGCACCTCGTCCGCCATCTCGAACGCCTCCTTGAACGTCGTGTTGGCGTTGGCGATCAGGAACAGGTTCTGGTTGGGGATGACGATCAGCGTGTCGACATATTTCTGCAGCTCCTCGATGCCCTGGTCCGCCGCCTTGGCGCGGCGGTTGCCCTCGAAGCTGAACGGCTTGGTGACCACGCCCACGGTCAGGATGCCCATGTCGCGCGCCGCCTTGGCGATGACCGGGGCCGCGCCGGTGCCGGTGCCGCCGCCCATGCCCGCCGCGATGAAGCACATATGGCTGCCCTCGAGCAGCTTGGAGAGCTGGTCGATCGACTCCTCGGCGGCGGCGCGGCCGATCTCGGGCCGCGCCCCCGCGCCCAGCCCGCGCGTGATCTTGACGCCGAGCTGGATCCGCTGCGGCGCGTTGCTCTGCTTGAGCGACTGCGCGTCGGTGTTGGCGACCAGGAAGTCGACCCCCTGCACGTCCGCGCGCATCATGTTGGCGATCGCGTTGCCACCCGCGCCGCCGACGCCCACCACCGCGATCCGGGGAGTGAGGTCGTCGACCTCCGACGCAAGGAATTCGATGCTCATGCCGCTGTCACTCCGCCCTGTCCCGGTCCACGCTGGGATATGTGGTTAATCCTGCACGATCGGTCCGCGCCGCGCCAGCCCCATCGAAGCGGGCAGACGCGAGCTCGTCAATAATTGGCGCGCGCCGCCTGGATCAGCCGGCGAAAGCCCAGCCCGCGCGGGCGCTGCACCAGTTGCGGCCCCCGCGCGAGCGAGCGCAGGTCGACGGGATTGCTCGCGGCGTGGAACGCCAGCCCCGCCAGCGTCGCGAACCCCGGCCCCGCATGCGCCTCCGGCAGCCCGGTCAGCCCGCGCGGGCGACCGACCCGGACCGAGCGGCCGAGCGTTCCTTGCGCATAGTCGGCGATCCCTTTCAGCTCCGCGCCGCCGCCGGTCAGCACCACCTGCCGCCCGACCGGCCCTTCGAACTTCAGCTCTTTTAGCGCGCGTTGCACCTCGGTCATCAGATGCTGGAGCCGCTGGCGGATCACCGCGATCAGCTGCGCCTTGGTGATCTGCGCGCCGTCGCCCTTCGCCTCGTCGGCCCCTACGGGCGCGAGCGGGATCATGTCGTGATTGTCGCGCGGGGACGCATTGGCGGAGCCGTGGAAGCATTTCATCCGCTCCGCCGTCGCGCGGCGGGTCCCGAACGCGCTGGCGATATCGTCGGTGATGTCTGACGCGCCATAGGGGATCGAGGTCAGCCCGACCAGCATCCCGCCCGCGAACAGCGACACGTTGGTGATCCCCGCCCCCATCTCGACCAGCGCAACGCCGAGCTCGCGCTCTTCTTCGCTGAGACAGGCGAGCCCGGTCGCGACCGGCGCGGCGATGATCGACTTCACCTCCAGATGCGCCGAGCGGACGCACAGGTCGAGGTTGCGGACCGGCGAGCCGTCCGCCGCGACGACGTGGATGTGGACGCCGAGCCGGTCGGCGTGGAGCCCGAGCGGCTTACGCACCCCGGTCAGCCCGTCGAGCGTGTACAGCGCAGGCTGCGCGTGGAGCACCATCCGCCCCTGCGGGTCGATGCTGTCGCGCCCGGCGGCGAGCAGCGCGTCGATATCGCCCTGCTCGATCCGGTGCCCGCCCAGCTCGAACTCGATCGAGGCGACGTCGCTGACGAGGCCGCCCGCGGAGAAGCCGACCCAGACATTCTCGATATTGACCCCCGCGATCCGCTCCGCCTGCTCCACCGCCTCGCGCACCGCCGCCTCGGTCGCGGCCATGTCGGCGATGTAGCCGCGTTTTACGCCCCGGCTTTCGCGCTGCCCGGTGCCGAGCACGATCAGCTCGCCCCCGTCGCCCGGCTGCGCGATCATCGCCGACACTTTCGACGAGCCGATGTCGAGCGCGGTGATCAGTCCGTCCGGTGTCGTCTTGGCCATGCTGTATTCCCCCTGTTCCTCGACCTTCTCCCGCTTGCGGGAGAGGGAAAGACGGGCCGTCAGGCCCGGCGAGGGTGAGGGCACACACGCCCCCTCACCCCGACCCTCTCCCGCAAGCGGGAGAGGGAGCCGCCTACCCCGTTCGCATGGCGGAAACTGCCGCCCCGCCCGGGTCCGCCAGCGCCTGCGCGGCCGCGTTCGGGCGGCGGGCGACCAACTTGCTCGGGTCGCGCAGGTCGAACCGCACCCACCCCTTGCTGAGGATCGGTCGCGCCGCCTGCAGCTCGGCGAACCTGAGCAGCGCCGCCGCCGCTTCATGCTCGCCCTCGGGCAGCGCCAGCGTCTCGCCACTGTCGAACAACAGGTCCCAACGCCGGTTGCCCACCCACGTCGCCGCGCGCACATGCCGCCGCAGCGCGGGCGCGGCGGCGAGCAGCGACTGATACGCCCCCTCCTGCAGATGAGCGCCCGGCCCGATCACCAGCGGCAGCGCGGGCAGGTGCGCCGCATCGACCGTATCGAGGATCACCCCGCTCGCGTCGATCAGCATCAGATGCCCCTGGTCCTGCCACACCGCCGCGGGCTCGCGCTCGTCGATATGGATCAGCAGCGTGTCGGGCAGCCGCCGCGAGACGTGCGCGTCCTTGATCCAGCCATAGGCGAGCAGCCGCTGGCGAACTTGCTCCAGATCAACCGACGGCATCGCCAGCGACCGCTGGTCGAGCGCGACCGCGTTCACGGTCATGAAGTCCATATGCTTGAGGCCGGTCACCTCGACCTGCTCCACCCGCAATC
>CAXSEO010000447.1:0-3023 GCA_964235525.1 uncultured Sphingomonas sp.
CGAGCCCGGCACCCGCGCCGGCCCCGCCGCCTTCGCCCGCTCCCGCGCCGCCGCCTCCCGCCCCGGTCGCGCCGTCCCCGTCGGGTGCGGAGCGGTTCGCGGTCGGGGCCGGGCTTACCCCGACGCAGCTTCCCGACGTGTCACCCGCGATGCTGGAGCGCGCGGGGGCGCTGTTCCACCGCCTCGTCGCCGGGCTGGTGGTGATGGTGGAAGCGCGCGCGCGCGCCAAGGCGCAGCTCGGCGCGGAGAACACCGCGTTCTCGCCCGAGGGCAACAACCCGCTCAAATACGCGCGCACCCCCGACGAGGCGCTCCAGATGCTGCTCGGAGCGCCGCAACGCGGGTTCATGCCCGCCGAGCGCGCGATCGAGGACGCGTTCCGCGACCTGCAATCGCACCAGATGGCGACGCTGCGCGCGATGCAAGGCGCGCTCAAGGCGACGCTCGACCGCTTCTCGCCTGCCGCGATCCGCGCGCGCGCCGACGGGGGCGGCGTGCTCGAACGCATCGTGCCCGCCGCGCGTGACGCCGCCTTGTGGCAAGCCTATGAGCGCGAGTTCGGCGGCGTCGCGCAAGGCTCGGACGAGGCGTTCATGGACGTGTTCGCCAAGGAGTTCCGCAACGCTTATAACGAACAGGCGCGCAAGGAGCGGCGACCATGACCGTTCCGGTGTGCCCAACGCTGGCGACCTGATGATGGCCGACGACCCGCTGTTCCACCTCAACGAAGGCGCGCTGCCGCTCGACGTGCCGGGGGTGTGGGAGGACAAGACCATCCACGTCCTGCGCCTGCCCGGGCACGGCCACGCCGTCGCCAGTCTGGTAATCACGCGCGAGACGCTGCCGCTCGGCGCGGACGTTGGCGGCTATACCCGGACCGAGCTCGGCCGGATGCAGGCGACCCTGCCCGAGTTCGTCCACATGGGCCGGCTCGCGATCCCTTGGCCCGATATGACGGGCGAGGCAAACATGCTGCGCTGGCGCTCGTCGGAGGGGATGATGGACCAGATCGTCGCCTGCCGCCCGGTCGATACGCGACGACTGCTGATCTTTACCGCGACCCACCCGACGCCGATGCCCGCCGACACGCACCGCGCGCTGCTGGCCGCGATTACCGGCTTTCGGCCGCGCGCGCCGGTAACGGCAGCGGGCATGGGCTGAGCCTCCGACATGCCCGCCGCCGCGCGGTTCCACGATCCGGTCGCGCACAGCCACGCGCTGGGCGGGTTCATTGCGGGCGCGGTGGTGGGCATCGCCGCCGCGTTCGCCGCCGCGGCGGTGATCGGCGCGGTGGTGGGAGCGATCGCGCTGGAGGTGGGCACGGCCGGGCTGGCGACGCCGCTGATCGTCGGCGTCGCAGCGACCGCGGTGGAGTTCGGCGCGACGGCCTATGTCGGGACCAAGGTTACCGAGTTTGCGGAGCACACGGGCGAGTCGCTCGGCGGACAGAGCATGGGCGCGGCGTCGGGGATGGTGGCGCAGGGCTCACCCGACGTGCAGGTCAACGGGCTGGCCGCCGCGCGCGCGGGCGATGCGGAGACGTGCGACCATGGCGTGATCGCGCAAGGGTCGAACAGCGTGCTGGTCAACGGTCGACCGTTCGCGCGGGTTGGTGACAAGATCAGCTGCGGCGGCGCGATCCTGTCGGGCTCGCCCAACGTGTTCGTCGGCGGTGCGGCCCGGACGACGTCGCCGATCCAGTCGGAGGTGCCCGAATGGGTGCGCTGGGCGGCGGTGATCGCGGGGATCATTCCCGCGCTGGGGCAAGCCGCCCGCGCGATCGGCCCCGCGCTCGCCGAGGTGGAGGCGACCGGCTTCGGCCGCGCGATGCAGACGGGGGTCAAGGCGCTCGGCCGGGCGATGGAGGAGCGGGGGGGAGCGGGGCGTCCCGCCCGGCCAGCACTTGTCGCCGCCCGACGAGCCACAGCGCAGGCCTTCTATGAAAAGCAGGGTTGGCCGCAAGCGCGGATCGACTCGCATCTGAAGGGGATTGATTTCAACAAGCCAGTGCGAGTGACCACCATCCCTGCAAACAAGACACTTGGGCAATGGCAGGTACCGGGCGGTCCCAAAGGAAATTACTTTGCGCCGCTTGAGGAAACGCCCAGTCGTCTCGGCATCTCGCCAGTCGGGCACGATCCCGCAATAGGTGCGGTATCCAAGGTACAAACACAGTATGTCAATCCTGCGCCTGTACAGGCACTTTCCTCTCGCGCCGCGTCCATAGAAGACAGTTGGTCTAATCCGTACTCTACGGCGGAGACGCAGGGTGGAGGACAGCAATACTTCGTTCCGGATCCGGGGAGTTTTCAATGAGCGCGGCGCTGCAAGCTGCCATTCGGCAAGCAGAGATAACAAATAACGAACGGCTGCGTGTTTTTCCGCATAGTCCGTTCTTCCAGTTTGCTCGTCGCGAGCTAGATTTAATAGCTCGCCGATACCAACTCCAAGAAGGTTTCGACCGCACTTTCTATGACAGCTTAAACATCGGTCTGATGTGTGCGCGAGAGCTGGAGGGTACTGACCCTACTTATTGCAATATCATCTACGAGATGCTAGAACAGGTTAGATTAAGTAGTACCGGTTAAGCCCCACGATTAGTTTGGCTATAGGCCAGCAGTGCAGGCGTATGAAGTGACACAGCCAACGTCTGCCGCTACGTCGGTGACCCAGGCCAATCCCGGCTATGGACTCGGCGGGTTGTCACAAGTTGCAATCGAGGATTTTAGTACGCTGAAGCCGATCGGCGGTCCGATCACCCTTAAATAGAGTAGGAAGCGACGATGCTAGACCTCAATACTGGTGACCTCACCATTGACGACGTAAAGCTAAGTCGCGATGAAACTGCAAGCGATTTACTGGCCGAACTCACCCGCGTTGGTTTCGGAGAGCGTCATCGTCAATCCGTGGGCAATCTGACCTCAGTGAGCGTGGCGGATAGGCGGCTTTCGCTTCTCCTGACCTTTTACCACAACGTACTGAAACACGTTGAAGTACAGTCGCTTACGCCGAGCCTGACTGGC
>CAXSEO010000448.1:0-3023 GCA_964235525.1 uncultured Sphingomonas sp.
GGAAGCGTTCGACGCGCTCGCGACCGAGCGCGGATATCAGAGCCGATCCGAGGCAGTCCGCGACCTCGTTCGCGCAGCGGTCGATGAGCGCGACTTGGCCGGCGATCCCGCCGCGGCCTGTGTTGCCGCACTGTCATATGTCTTCGAGCATCACGTCCGCGACCTCGCTGTTCGATTGACCGCGATTGGGCACGATCATCATGACCTTGTCGTCAGCACGATGCACGTCCATCTCGATCATCGCGATTGCCTCGAAACCGTTATTCTGAAGGGACCGGTTGCCAGGGTACGCGCCCTCGCAGATGCTATCCGCGCCGAACGCGGAGTTCGTTTCGGCGCGCTCAACCTTATCGGCGTCGAGTTCAACGATATCCATGCGCATGGGTCCCACAATCACGGTCATGACGAGCGCGCTCACGCGTCGCCGCGCCGCGGCTAGTTCCGGCGTCTCGCGTCCGGCTTGCCGTTGCTTTACGCCGCGGTGATCCGCGGGTACCTACGGGTAGTCTAAAGGGGATCAGGAATGCGCTACGCGATTTTGTTGGCCACTGTCCTCTCGGTCGCGTCTCCCGCGATGGCGCAGGATGGGGGTCCGTATGTGGGCGTCGAGGGCGGCGTCGCGTTCCCGAGGTCTACGGACTACGACGTCTCGGCGACACGCGTGCAGACGGTTCCGACTGGGAACGGACTGTTGGGGCAAACCGTCACGACGACCAACACGCTGTACCGCAATGGCTTCAACGCCGATTACAAGACGGCCCTCGATGTCGACGCGATCGCCGGGTACGACTTTGGCTTCCTCCGTATCGAGGGCGAACTCGGCTACAAACGGACTCGGGTGCGCAATTTCTCGGCGAGCAACTCCCTTTTGGCCGATACCAACACGGCACCGATCAGCGGAGCGGCGGCAAGTAGCTTCCCCTTTGGCAGCCGCACAAGCGTGCTGTCCGGCATGGCAGACGCGTTGCTTGACTATAATTTGACCCCCAAGGTACGCATCTACGCCGGAGGTGGCGCAGGTCGCGCGCGCGTCGAGACGCTCGGAGGTCGCGACAATAGCTGGGCCTATCAGGGGATCGCGGGCGCTTCCACCTCCATCGCCCCTAATCTCGAGCTCGGCCTGAAGTATCGCTATTTTCAAACTGAACGGCTGCATTTCAACGGAACTGCATCCTTTGCCGATGCGACGAGCGGAGCCACTTCGGTCTCCCGTTTCTCTGACAACGGAAAGTTCCGCTCCAACAGTGTGCTCGTCAGCCTTATCTACAGCTTCGGTGGGAGCGGTCGCGTGCGTTGAGCGACAAGTGCCGGTAAGCCGGCGAGTTGTTACGATCGGCTGGCTATGAGGTTCAGGCTATTCCCTGGGGGAGAGGTCAGTGCGTGATCTCGCTCACCCCTGGGTCGACCCGGCAAGGAACTGTACGTCCGTGACGATCCGGCGGCCGTCGAAGCGGCCGAGCTGAACGATGATATCCAGTACCGAGCGGATATACCGCTTCAGCTCGTCACGGCGAAGGTCGGTCCCGGCTTGCGCCGCGATCATCGCGAGTTGCTCGACGGCTCCGTCGGGCGAGCTGGCATGGATTGTCGTGATAGAGCCGGGGTGGCCGGTGTTGACGGCCCGCAGGAAGCTGACCGCCTCGACCCCGCGGATTTCGCCCATGATGATCCGGTCGGGACGCAGCCGTAACGCCGCCTCAAGCAGATCGGCGGCGCTGACCGACGCCTCGCCCAGACGCCCGCGCACCGCCACTAGGCCGACGGCGTTGGCGTGCGTCAGCTGTACCTCGGGCGTATCCTCGATCAGGACGAGGCGCTCGTCGCCGGGCGCCTCTTTCAGCAGGGCATTCAGCAGCGTCGTTTTACCGGTCGCCGTACCGCCGGAGATCAGGATCGACTTGCGCGCGCGAACGGCTGCGGCGAGAAAACCACGAACGTCGCGCGCATCAAGCTGCACCTTGAGCGCATTATCGATGGCGCGCTGGGACGACGCCGCCTCCCCCACATGCGCAAATCCTCCGGCCGCGACGTAATCGTCGAGCGACAGGTCGGGGACTACATGCTTGCGCACCGCCACGCACATGTTGCCCCGCGTCGCGGGAGGCGCGCACACCTGTACCCGCGCACCGCTCGGCAGGGTGGCGGCGAGCAGCGGATGCTCGCGACTGATGCCCTGATCGGTCGCGGCGGCGATCTGCCGCGACAATCGCCACAATGCGTCATCGTCGAGGCGGGAATCTTCGTGACGCTCAATATTGGTGTGGGTTTCCAGCCAGAGCTCGCCCGGTCGGTTGATGTAAACGTCCGTCACATCGGCGCGCGCGAGCGCAACGGCGAGCGGCTCTAGAAACGCTTCAAGGAACTGGAACGCCCCGCTGCTCACCGAATGCTCAAGCAGCCGGCCCGACCGCGGAAAAGTCGAGATCGCGGGCGACGAAGATGCGGACCGTCGTCCCTTGCCGGGTCTTGATCGTCGGCGGGATCTCGGTGCCGCGCGTCGCCTGGCCGGCGAGCGAGGTCGCTTCGCTCGAACTCGTGACGACAACGGTCGAACCGCGTGAAAGCGATTGGGTAGCGGCGTTGAGCCCGCCGGTCAGCACCGACAACAGGATCGCGCCGCCAAAACGCTGGAGGAAGTGACGGTTGACCTTGCCGCCGAGCCCGCCGCGGCCGAGGTCGTCGACCGCTGGCGAAGCGAGCGAAATCGAAACGCCGTCGGGGCGAATTAGTCGGGTCCACACGATGAACACGCGGCTGGCCCCCTGCGCGACGCCCGAATTATACTCGCCGATGACATGGCTGCCTGCGGGGATCATCACCTGTGAACCGTCGAACGACAACACGTCGCGGGAGGTGACGGCGCGGGCAAACCCCGGCAAGTCCGAGTTGAGTGCGGTTTCCATGACCGCGCCGAAAATCGTTCCCTGAACCACCAGCGTGTCCTGGTTCGGTAACCGTCGCGCGCGCGCGACCTCGGTGTCGCGATTGCCCGCGCGGGACGAGAACCGCTCGTTGGAGTTGAG
>CAXSEO010000449.1:0-3022 GCA_964235525.1 uncultured Sphingomonas sp.
TCCCTCACATCGGGATAGCTTAGCCTCCTGTCCAGAAAACCGGCACCACCTCACTCATGCTGCCAATGAGCGCGCCATCATCAGCATAAACGCGATCATCACGCCCGCTTTCGAGGTAGGCTTCGTGCTCGGCGCGAGCCTGCCGTTCGCTTTCCGCCATCGCTGTGATCGAGGCGCGGAAGCTCGTGCGGATACGCTCAATGCCGAAGTGATGCGACCAAGCGCGAAACTCGGGTAGCTCAACCATCCTTCAGCCCTTTACCCGCAATCGCTGGTAGGCAAGCACATTGCCTTAGCGTGTCCCAAGCTGCTGACCATCATAGCCCTAACGAAGGCGTGGACGGGAGGGCGCTCAGTCATGGTTTCATATCTGGCGAGGCTTCGGCTGGCGCTCGTGGCCTTTGCCGCCTCACCCTGCATGGCTCAGACAATCACCGATCCTGCCGCGTTCGCATCTGCCTCTCAGCACCATCGACCAGATAATCTGCATGCTGGCGGTGGAGCCGCCTTCCCCCGCCCCATTAGGGCAACCATGGGCAAGACGGTCGGTGAGGCAGATCGCCGCCTCGCACGGGTCACTTTTCCTTGACGATACGCCGATCTGTGAGAGCGTCTAAACCTCAACGAGACAGTCTGAGGGCCGATGGGAAAGACGCTGGGCTACGCACGGATCAGCACCGATCAGGGGCAGGACGCCACCAGCCAGAAGGCCATGTTGGAGAAGCTCGGGGCGGTCGTCGTTTTCGTTGATGTCGGCAACGGCTCGAAGCTCACCGGCCGCGACCAGCTCGAAGCTGCCCTGCGCCTGCTCGACGACGGAGATACCCTGTTGAGCCTTCACCCCGATCGGCTTGCCCGTGACACCGGCGACCTGCTGACGATCGCCAAGCGCGTCATCGGGAAGAAGGCGGTGCTGCGCATCAACGATCCCGCCATCACGCTCGACGGCACCGACATCATGGCCGAGGTGATGCTGACCGTGTTCGGGCTGGTGGGAATGATGGAGAAGCATTTTATCCGCGCTCGCCAGCGCCGGGGCATCGAAGCGGCGAAGCTCCGGGGCGATGTCTACAAGGGCCGTCCCGCGACGATCAGCCCCGACGCTGTGCGCGATCTTCGCCAGCAGGGCATGGGTGCCACCCAGATCGCGAAGCGCCTGAAGATCGGCCGTGCGTCGGTCTACCGGCTGCTCGTCGCATGAGCCGCTTCACCGAGTGGTCGCAGCGAGCGGTCACCAGCCCGACGATCTGGGCGAAGCCCGAGCGGCCTCCCGCCACGATGTCGATCATGCTCGCGCCGCTGCGGCTCACCCGATACCCGGTCGAGATCGAGACCGGAGAGCCCGAGGCCGACATCGACCTCCACCATGCCGCGATCCGTCATCCCGAGCCGTTCGACGACGATCATCTGACCGTCGAGTGCCGCCGGTTCCTCTACAACGCGGCCTGCGCTGCGGTCGATCACGACCATCGTCTCCGCTGGATCGTGTGGGCCGACCGGTCACTGACCTCGTGCAACCCAGTGAACGGTCGCAGACGGTCACCGCGCCTTGGCTGACCCGATGCTATCGCCTGATCAGAGGCCGTCCACCCACGCCTCAAACTCACCGATCGTCATCGCTCGACCCGGCTGCGCCGCTGCGTGCTCGATCGTGGTGACGAACTCGTCCGACACCTCGCCCCGGCAGATCGCACAGGGCTTATCCTGCCGATCGTCGTCGCAGCCGTGCTTGAAAGCGTCACCCATGGATCACCCTCTCGACCTCACTGACGAGGCACCAGCCGATATCGACCCATCCGATGCCCTGACCACCCTAAAGGCCATCACCGCGCGCCCACGAGACCGCGATGAGGCGGTCAGCAGAGCGGCTCGGGATGGTTGCGCCGATGGCAAGAATGCGGTCCCTTCGCCCGCTCCAGCCGCCGCACGACACTTTAGCGCAGCTAAAGGGTCGCACATTGCGGCGGCTCGGCCAGCGCCGCTCCAGCGGCGTCTGACGGCGCGGGCTTTGCCCGCGACGCGGCCGGACTGCTTGTCGCGAGGGTCGAAAGAAGGCAGGGCTTCGACAAGCTCAGCCTGAGCGGAACTGGACTCCCGGTCCGGTTGGACCGCTGACCACCTTCGCGCTACACCCGCCCCATGTCTTCCGCCCCTATCCGAATCGGCATCGGCGGCTGGACGTTCGAGCCGTGGCGCGGGGTGTTCTTCCCGCCCGGGCTGCCGCACAAGCGCGAGCTGGAGTTCGCCAGCCAAGCGTTGACCGCGATCGAGGTCAACGGCACCTATTATAGCCGCTTCAAGCCGGAGACGTTCGCAACCTGGGCGCGGACCGCGCCCGACGGCTTCGTCTTCGCGGTCAAGGCATCGCGTTACTGCGTCACGCGTAAGGTGTTGGCGGAAGCGGGGGAGTCGATCGAGCGGTTCCTCGCGCAGGGTCTGACCGAGCTCGGCGACAAGCTCGGGCCGATCCTGTGGCAGTTCATGGCGACCAAGCGGTTTGACGCGGACGACTTCGCCGCGTTCCTCGCGATGCTGCCCGCGGCGCAAGACGGGGTGCCGCTGCGCCACGCGATCCACGTCCGGCACGAAAGCTTCGGCGTGCCCGCGTTCGTGGAAATGGCGCGCGCGGCGGGGGTGGCGATCGTCTTCGCGGAGTCGGCGAAATACCCAGCGATCGCCGACGTGACCGGCGCGTTCGTCTATGCGCGGCTGGAGTGCGCGCGTGAGGAACTGGAGCAGGGCTATCCGACCGAGGAGCTGGACCGCTGGGCGGCGGCGGCGCGGTGCTGGGCGGCGGGCGGCGCGCCGGACGGGCTGCCCTATGTAACAGCGGACGTGCCGGAGCCGCGACCGCGCGAGACGTTCGTGTTCGCGATCAACGGCGCCAAGGTGCGCGCGCCCGGGGCGGCGACGGCGCTGATCGAACGGGTGGGCCAACCCTAACCCGCTCGCGCGCCGGCGTGTTGTGCAGCGTCGGCTCCGTCTTCGCCGGCGATCGCCGCCGCTTCCAGCATGTCGAGCG
>CAXSEO010000450.1:0-3014 GCA_964235525.1 uncultured Sphingomonas sp.
GGGTGCGGAGTGTCAGCGAGGTCGGGCATGATCGAGATCGTCGCCATCGTGGCGCTCGTGTTGGTATTCCTGGCCGTGCTGATCCAGCCTTTGATCGCGCGATCACGGCGTCGGCGTCGGCGCGCCGATCGCAATGCGCGCCACGCGCGGATCGCGCGCGAGTGGAGCTTCGTCCAGTCCGTCTTCGGACCCCGGCCCAAGCGGCTGACCCATGAGCGCGTTGGCACGGACAGCGCCGACGATTGATGCGCTGCGGCGCGCGTCCCATATAGGTCCGGACAACAGGCCCCTGGCGGGCCGTTCCGGAGCGTGCATGACCGACCTTCCCGTTCTTCCCGTTCTTCCCCTGCGTGACATCGTCGTGTTCCCGTCCATGATCGTTCCACTGTTCGTCGGCCGCGACAAGTCGGTCGCGGCGCTGGAGGCGGCGATGGCGGCGGACAAGGAAATCTTCCTCGTCGCCCAGCTCGACCCGGGCGAGGATGACCCCGCGCGCGCCGACCTCTATGACGTCGGCGTCACCGCCAGCGTGCTCCAGCTGCTCAAGCTTCCCGACGGCACCGTGCGGGTGCTGGTGGAGGGCAAGCAGCGCGCCGCGCTCTCCGCGCTTGACGAGGCGGGCGATTACCTGACCGCCACCATCGCGTTCGTCGAGGAGCGCGAGGCGGAGGGTACCGAGGTGACGGCGCTGATGCGCTCGGCGGTGAACCAGTTCGAGAACTACGCCAAGCTCAACAAGAAGCTGCCATCCGAGACCGCCGTGCAGCTCGCCGAGATCGAGGACGCGGCAAAGCTGTCCGACGCGCTGCTCGCCAACATCAACGTCAAGGTCGCCGAGAAGCAAAAGGCGCTCGAGGAAGGCGACCCGGTCAAGCGCTTGGAGATCGCGTTCGCGCTGATGGAGGGCGAACTCGGCGTCCTCCAGGTCGAGAAGAAGATCAAGTCGCGCGTCAAGCGCCAGATGGAGAAGACGCAGCGCGAATATTACCTCAACGAGCAGCTTAAGGCGATCCAGCGCGAGCTGGGCAACAGCGACGAGGAGGGCGATGGTGATGAGATCGCCGAGCTGACCCAGAAGATCGCGACGCTCAAGCTGTCTAAGGAAGCGCGCACGAAGGCGACTGCCGAGCTGAAGAAGCTCAAGACGATGGCCCCGATGAGCGCCGAGGCGACGGTGGTCCGCAACTATCTCGACGTGCTGCTCGGCCTGCCCTGGGGCAAGAAGAGCAAGGTCAAGAAGGACATCGCCGCCGCGCAGATGACGCTCGACGAGGACCATTATGCGCTGGAAAAGGTGAAGGATCGGATCGTCGAGTATCTCGCGGTGCAGGCGCGCACCAACAAGCTGAAGGGGCCGATCCTGTGCCTCGTCGGCCCGCCCGGCGTCGGCAAGACATCGCTAGGCAAGAGCATCGCCAAGGCGACGGGGCGCGAGTTCATCCGCCAGTCGCTCGGCGGCGTCCGCGACGAAGCGGAGATCCGCGGTCATCGCCGGACCTATATCGGCTCGCTCCCGGGCAAGATCGTCACCAATCTCCGGAAGGCGGGGGCGTCGAACCCGTTGTTCCTGCTCGACGAGATCGACAAGCTTGGGCAGGATTTCCGCGGCGACCCGGCGTCGGCGCTGCTGGAGGTGCTCGACCCCGAGCAGAACCACCGCTTCAACGACCATTATCTCGAGATCGACATCGATCTGTCCGACGTGATGTTTGTCTGCACCGCGAACACGCTTAACCTCCCGCAGCCGCTGCTCGACCGGATGGAGATCATCCGGCTGGAGGGGTACACGGAGGATGAGAAAGTGGAGATCGCCGAGCGGCACTTGCTTGCCAAGCAGATCGAGGCGCATGGGCTGAAGCCCGGCGAATTCGAGCTGACGCATGACGGGCTGCGCGCGCTGATCCAGCGCTACACGCGAGAGGCAGGGGTGCGGACGCTCGAGCGAGAGATCGCCAAGCTCGCGCGCAAGGTGCTGCGGCGGATCCTGGAGGGGAAGACCAAAGGGGTGACGATCACGCCCGAGAACCTTCACGAATATGCGGGCGTCCAGAAATACCGCCACGGCCTGTCCGAGACCGAGCACCAGATCGGCGCGGTAACCGGCCTCGCTTGGACCGAGGTCGGCGGCGAGTTGCTGACAATCGAGTCGGTGACGGTGCCGGGCAAGGGTGCCGCCAAGCTGACGGGGACGCTGGGCGACGTGATGAAGGAGTCGATCGAGACCGCCTTCAGCTACGTCAAGGCGCGGAGCCCCAGCTACGGCATCAAGCCCAGCCTGTTCCAGCGCAAGGATATCCACATCCATCTGCCCGAGGGTGCGACGCCCAAGGACGGGCCGTCGGCGGGCGTCGGCATCGTCACCTCGATCGTGTCTACGCTGACCGGCACGCCGGTCCGCCGGGAGGTGGCGATGACCGGAGAGGTGACGCTGCGCGGGCGCGTGCTGCCGATCGGGGGGCTGAAGGAGAAGCTGCTGGCGGCGCTCCGCGGCGGGATCGAGACCGTGCTGATCCCGCAGGAGAACGAGAAGGATCTGGCCGAAATCCCGAAGAACATCACCGACGGGCTGCGGATCATCCCGGTCAGCCATGTCGACGAGGTGCTGCGACTCGCGCTGACCGCGCCGATCGAAGCGATCGAATGGACGGACGCGGACGAGCTCGCCGCGCTCCCGCCCGCGCCGATCGCCCCGATTGGGGGTGAGCTGCACCACTGATCCTCGCGACGAACGGCCCGCCGCGTCCGCCAAGCGGGCGCGGCGGTTTCGTTTGACAGCCCCCGACGGCCACGTTCTACTGGGTGCTTGGCGGTCGCCGGAGCGACTCCGCTCTGACATTTCGATCAGTCCGCTTTACGCTGGGGGTAGCTGCGCGCATGAACAAACTGGAGTTGATCGCCACGGTCGCGGACCGGGCAGGTTTGGGCAAGGGCGAGGCGATCCGCGCGGTGGAAGCGGTCTTCGACACGATTTCCGCCCAGCTGAAAAAAGGCGACGAAGTGCGGCTGGTTGGGTT
>CAXSEO010000451.1:0-3013 GCA_964235525.1 uncultured Sphingomonas sp.
GCTGCTGGCGGGCGAGGCGGACGCCAACGACAGCTATGTCGAGATCAACGCGGGCGCGGGCGGCACCGAGTCGCAGGACTGGGCGGAGATGCTACAGCGGATGTACACCCGCTGGGCCGAGCGGCGCGGCCTGAAGGTCGAGCTGGTCGACTATCATGCGGGGGAACAGGCCGGGATCAAGTCGGCGACGCTGCTGCTCAAGGGCGAGAACGCCTATGGCTATGCCAAGACCGAATCGGGGGTGCATCGGCTGGTGCGGATCAGCCCGTATGATTCCTCCGCGCGGCGGCACACCAGCTTCTCGAGCGTATGGGTGTACCCGGTGATCGACGACAATATCGAGGTCGAGATCAACGAGTCGGAGCTGCGGATCGACACCTATCGCGCGAGCGGCGCGGGCGGGCAGCACATCAACACCACTGACTCGGCGGTCCGGATCACGCATTTGCCGACCGGGATCGTGGTGCAGTGCCAGAACCAGCGATCGCAGCACAAGAACAAGGCCGAAGCCTATAATCAGCTCCGCGCGCGGCTGTACGAACGCGAACTGCAGATCCGGGAAGCCGCCGCCAATGCGGAGAATGCGGGCAAGACCGATATTGGCTGGGGGCACCAGATTCGCTCCTACGTGCTCCAGCCGTACCAGCAAGTGAAGGACTTGCGAACGGGCGTCACCTCGTTCAGCCCCGGCGACGTGCTCGACGGCGATCTCGATCCGTTCATGGCCGCCGCGCTATCGCAGCGGGTGACGGGCGAGGTGACACAGGTGGAGGACGTCGAGTGAGGCTGCCTTCTGCCACTAATGATTGCCCAGCTGGTTTCCCGGCGAAGGCCGGGGCCCAGTCGAACCGGCCGATGGGGGAGAGGGCCTCGCCCATGTTCAAACCGCGTCGTAACTGGGCCCCGGCCTTCGCCGGGGAACAGGCGGGACGAGCCGCGCTTCTTGCCTTGGCGCTGCTTGCCGCCTGCGATGGTTCCAAGCCGCTCCTCAAGCAGCAATCGAAGCAGCCCGGGCCATTCCCCGCCGCCGACCGGCCGGTCGCGCCGATCGTCTCGCCGCGCTGGTCGACCGAGGACGACCGCGACCGCGCGGGCGAGGCGGCGGAGGTGATGAAACGCTCGGGCGTCGCGCCCGGCATGACGGTGGCCGACATCGGCGCGGGCGAGGGATATTACACCATCCGCCTCGCCGCGAAGGTCGGCAAGACGGGGCGGGTACTCGCGGAGGATGTCATCGCGGACACCACCGACCAGCTCGCCGAGCGGGTCGCCCGCGAAGGTCTCGACCATGTCAGCGTCCAGCTGGGCGCGGTCGCCGACCCGAAGCTGCCCGCGAACAGCTTCGACCGCGTGCTGATGATCCACATGTACCACGAGATCGCGCAGCCGCTCGAGTTCCTGTGGCGGTTGCGCCCGTCGCTGCACCCGGATGGCGAGGTGATCGTCGTCGACGCCAACCGCCCCACGCAGTACCATGGCACACCGCCCGCGCTGCTGAAGTGCGAGTTCGCCGCGATTGGTTACCAGCAGGTCGCGACCGTCGACATGCCGAGCGCGGGCGGCTATCTCGCTGCGTTTCGTGCGGTCGGTCCCCGCCCGCAGCCGGACGCGATAAAGGCCTGTCACCTGCCCCAGCAAGGATAGGACCGTGCGCCAGTATCTCGACCTGATGCAGCGCGTGCTCGATACGGGCACGCGCCAGCAGGACCGGACGGGGGTGGGTACGTTGTCCGTGTTCGGCGCGCAGATGCGGTTCGACCTGCGCGAGGGCTTCCCCGCGCTGACCACCAAGCGGCTGCACCTCCGCTCGATCATCGTCGAGCTGCTGTGGTTCCTGCGCGGCGACACGAACGTCCGCTGGCTCCGCGAACATGGCGTCAGCATCTGGGACGAGTGGGCGGACGAGCACGGTGACCTCGGCCCGGTATATGGCAAGCAATGGCGCGAATGGACGACGGCGGACGGGCGGCACGTCGATCAGATTGCCGCGCTGATCGAACAGCTCCGCCATGACCCAGCTTCGCGCCGCCAGATCGCGTCGGCGTGGAACGTCGGCGAGCTGCCGCAAATGGCTCTCGCGCCGTGCCATTGCCTGTTTCAGTGCCATGTCGCGGAGGGGCGGCTGTCGCTGCAGCTCTACCAGCGGTCGGCGGACATCTTTCTTGGCGTGCCGTTCAACATCGCCAGCTATGCGCTGCTGACCCACCTGCTCGCCCAGCAGGCGGAGTTGGCGGTGGGCGAGTTCATCTGGACCGGCGGCGACTGCCACCTCTACCTCAACCATCTCGACCAGGCGCGCGAGCAGCTGGCGCGAACGCCGGGGCCGCTGCCGACCCTACACATACGCCGCAAGCCAGACAGCATCGACGGCTATGCGCCCGACGACTTCGAACTGCTCGACTACGCGCCGCAGCCGCACATCAAGGCACCCGTGGCGGTCTAGGAACCGGCGCGGGCTCTGCGCGCTTCACCCCGCAAGAAGGAGCGCCGCATGGATATCACCGACCTGATCCTCGACGAGCATGGCGAACAGCGCAAGCTGTTCGGGCTCATCGACCAGATCGACGCGAGCGACACGCCCGCGCTTTCCGCGATTTGGGGACGACTGCACCATTTGCTCGACGCGCACGCGGAGGCTGAAGAGCGGTTCTTCTACCCCCGTCTGCTGCAGATCGGCACCGGCGGCAACGACGCGCCCTCCGCGAAGGAAGAAACGGAGGACGCGATCAAGGATCATAACGAAATCCGCGACGCGGCCGAGGCGGTGGACCAGCACCCGGTCGGCAGCGACGCCTGGTTCAAGGCGGTGGGCGACTGCAACAAGGAGAACGAGGACCACCTCGCGGAGGAGGAGCGGCAAGGACTGACCGACTTTCGCCGCCACGCGAGCGTCGAGGAGCGGCACGCGCTCGGCATCCGCTTCGCCGCGTACGAGGCGGAGCATCTGATGGGCGTGAAGCCGGTCGACAAGGACCCGAAGCAGTGGCTCAAGGAGCACGCGCCGGGTTGAGGC
>CAXSEO010000452.1:0-3010 GCA_964235525.1 uncultured Sphingomonas sp.
GTCGCGAGCCCGCAGCGCCTGCGGTAGGCAGCACAGAACGTAGCGGCCCTGCGGGCGCAGGCTGTGATCGTTCAGCCGACGCGCCCTCGGCGCTTCGGCCCAAGCGGTCAGGGCGGGCGGAAGAAACTGCGGGTTCGTCATCTCGCCACAGCGCAACGGCGGCTTGGGCGTTCCCGCGCCCGGCGGGAGGATGCATCGCTTGCCGCGCCCGTTAGCGACGGGCAACCGCTACCGCCAGTCCCGCGCTAGCCGAGCGAAGCGGATACGGGCTACCCCCTCGCCCGATACAGTGCGTCCAGCGTGCTCGGCCCCTTTCCCGTCCGCACCAGATGCGGATAGCGCAAGCCCCCGGTCCACGTCACCGCGACGGTGCGATAGACCTTGCCCTGCTTGATCAGCAGCGCGATCGGTTTGCCGTCACTTTTCGCGCACGTGATCGCAGCCTTCAATGTGTCGTCATCATAGGCGTCACCATCGACCGCCGTGATCGTGCTGCCGACGCTGATCCCGGCGGTAAAGGCCGGGCTGTTCCACACCACTTCGGTGACAGCCGCTTCTTTTCCGACGGTCAAGCCGAGCGAATAGTTCAGATTGACGTTCTCGTTGGCCTTTTCCCGCGCCGTCCAGACATGACCGGGCTGGTCGGTATAGGTCAACGCATACCCGCCGCGCGCCAGGCCTTCGAGCGGTGGACGCGGCGCGAGCGCATCGACGCGCGTGTGCAGGAAACTTGCCCAATCATAAGGCTGGACCCTGTTCAGGGCGGCGACGACATCGTCGAAGGTATAGGTCAGTTCGCCCCAGTCGCGATCGCGAACGCCGAAGAATATCCTGGCGAAATCGTCGAGCGAGCGCTTGCCGCCTGACCTGGCACGGATCAGGCTGTCGGCATCGAGCCAGATCAACTGCCCTTCGTCGTAATAGGCCTCGTCGCGCTGATAGCTCGGAAACGGCTCGGGCCGGCGCATCGACAGGATCTCTTCATTGGTCGTGTCGATCAGCGGACGCCAGTTGCGGCCAGCCTGCGCCCCATACATCGCGGCGGTCTGCGCCAGCGAATCGTACGCATCCTCGCGCGAGATCATCCCGGCCCGGGCGGTCAGCACGTTGCCCCAGAATTGCGTCTGTCCTTCATAGACCCACAACAGGCTGTTGCGCATCGGGGTGCGGTAGTCGGGCGTCCACAGATCGGCCGGGCGGCGAAACTTGCCGTTCCAGCTATGCGTGTATTCGTGCGCCAGCAGATCGCGTTCGGCGACGTCTCCCTCCCAATCGAGGAAGCTGTTCGGCGCCATCTGGTCCTCTGACGAGCGATGATGCTCGAGCCCGACATTGGTCAGCACGCGATCGGTCAGCGCGACAAGGAAATCGTAATGGCTGTAATGCTGCGCACCGTAGAGCTTCGTCGCCTGATCGACGAGCGCGCGGTGCAGCGCGATTTGTGCCGGAGTCATCGCCAGTTGGTCAGGGCGGTCGGCGACCAGGTTGAGCGTGACATCGGGCGACAGCTGCTCACTGCGGGCATAGCGGCCCGCGAACACCGGCGAGTCAGCGAGCGTGTCAAGCGCCACTGGCCTGTAGCGGATCGTGTTGCCCGCGGCCGCTTCGGCCGGGCGAAGGGCGGTCGCGGCGGTCCAGCCGGTCGGGAAGGTCGCGCTCGGCACAACCATGATTTGACGGATGTAATGGCCGGCGGGATAGAGCATGGTCGAAATCCACTCGAGCGCGAGCAGATTGGGCGACGTTACGACCTGGCCCTGATCCTCCTTCGTCGCCGAGAGGAAGTCGAACGCGACGCTGATCTCGGTCACGCCCTGCGGCACCTCGACATGGAAGGCGAACATGTCCGTCTGGTCGCGGCGCCAGGCGATCAGATCGTCTCCGGCATGGATCGTCAGCCCGGCGAGTTTGTCGATCTGCCCCTCCGGGGCGTGGTCTCCGGGCAACCATTGCGGGTAGAGCAGAATCAATGGCCCCGCCGTGACCGGAATGGTCTCCTTCACCCGGAAGATGCCGTGCGCGACATCGGTGGCATCGACCGCGAGCGTCAGCGTGCCCGGATACGGCACGTCGCGCGGGGGCGGGATGGTATCGGTCGGCATCGAGAGCGTCGGCTTGCTCGTGCCCGTGCCGGCGGACGACTCCTGCGCCGAGGCGGGAGCCACAGCGAGCGGCACCGCGAGAAGGAGAGCGAGGCGGACGAGCGTAGGAAGACCCTGCATGGCCCAGTGGTGCGCAATCGGGCCAGCATTGTCCAGCGCTCCGCCCGCTCACGCATCCTTGAATCGATCGTGGACAGCCCTCTGAGTGACTGGCAGGTTCTGGTTGACGCCGAACGGGCGTTGGGTGCCCGGTTGTGGCTCGTCCGGGTGGACGCACGGTGGCATTGCACCGTTTGCGGCGATGATCCTCACGATCTGCTGTCCGGTTGGGATGTTCGGCTTTGCAGCGGCGAGTGCTGCCCCCATGTCCCACGGATGGATGACGACCTGATCCGCCTCGGCCTCATGGAGGAAGACGACCTCGTCCTCGACGAGGCCGCACTTTCGCTGGCGCTGCTCGATCATCCCGGCACCGACCTGATCCCGTACCGGGAGCTGCTGGAGGCGGTGGCGGCCCGCCTCGACGTCGTCGGGAGGGGGGCGGCCACCGCTCGCGAGCACGCGGACGCGCTGTCGCAGGTGCTGGGCGGGGAGTTCGGCTTCGTCGGCGACCGGGAGAGCTATGACGACGCGGCGAACGCCGACCTGATCCGGGTCATCGACCGGCGGCGCGGCCTGCCGGTGAGTCTGTCGATCCTGTACGTCTCCGCCGCGCGGCGCCTCGGCTGGACCGCGAACGTGCTGGACGTGCCGGGTCACGTGCTCGTCCTGGTGGGAGAGGAAGCGGCCCCGGTGATCGTCGACCCCTTCCGGGGCGGCATCCTCGTGGATCGCGAACAGCTCGCCGCCATGCTGGCGGCGATGAGCACCGGCCCGGCCGCCGCCGTTCGACAAGTGGCGGCGATGCC
>CAXSEO010000453.1:0-3009 GCA_964235525.1 uncultured Sphingomonas sp.
CTCCAACTCGACGCCTCGTCAGGGCTCGTCGTGTCGCTCGTCGGACCCGGCTCATAGTCGGCGAGGCCCGGCAGGTGGTGCATCTCGTCGACGACGAGCAGCGTGCGATATCGGCGCATTTCGGCGAGATGCAGCTCGGGCGCGGCCGCGATGCCCTGGTAGGTCGTGATGTAGCCGGCGAGGCCGCGCGACGGGTCGGGTTCGTTGTCGGCGGCGCGCACCTGGAGCGCATGGCCGAGCGTCGCCCGCCAGCCCGGATCGGCGAAGGCCTCCTCGGCCTGCAGGCGCAGGCTGTCGCGCGGCACCACCCACACGATCCGCTCGACCGTGTCGGCGGCGATCAGAGTCGCGGCGGCGATCACCGGCAGCAGGCTCTTGCCCCCGCCGGGGGTGACGGCCGCCAGGATGTCGCGCACGCCGCCGAGCTCGCCCCCGGCGATGGCCTGAACGAGGCCAGCGACCTGGGCTTGATGAGAACGGAGGGGGCGGTGCTGGGGCAAGCTCGGCCGCGATCAGTGGTCGGAGTCGACCTTATGGCCCTGTCGCGTGCGGATGTGAATCCGTCACCTGCCCGCGATCGCCAAGAGGTCGGCTGCGAGCCCGCGCGCGAGCGGGTCGGCGTCGGCGCCGGCCAGGGCGGAGCGGAAGGCGAGCACGCGGGCCTTGGCGATGAGGCCAGGCATGTCCATGGCCCGCTCGGCACAGAGTCGAGCGAGGGCATCGACCCGGCGGTCGTCGAGGGCGGCATAACCCGGGATGTCCTCGCAATCGCGGGGATCGCCGTCGAGGAGGTATTGCAGTGCCTCCGCGACGGCGAGGTAGTCGGCGGCAGCCCGGATGACGTCATCGGAGGATGTCACGGCCGACCCTTGCCCGCCCTCGGGCCCGCACGAAGGTTCGGACATGAGGGCTATCGTCTTCCGTGTTCGATGGGGTCGAAAGGCATCGCCGCCGCCCTGGTCGGGGCGGCGGACAGGTATCAGGAGGCGCGGTAGCGCTCCACCGCCGTCACGGTCCGCACCACGGGCGTGGTGTCCGAGCCGCAGTAGATGTGTCGATCGAGCCAGGCGAGCTCCGCCTTGAGGTTCTCGGGGGCGACCTCGATGCGCCACGCCGCCGGGCTGCCGTCGGCCTCGGGCACCCAGCGATAGCGCCGACGCTTCAAGAGATCCCGGAATGCGTAGGGCACCGCGATGGCGTCGACCTGCATGCTTTCCCGTTCCACCGAGGCCAACATCGCGCGAAAGGCCGGGTATGGCTGCTCCGGCGTGGTGGCGGCCAGAACGGCTGCCAAGGCGGCGCAGTCCTCAGCCGCCCGATGGGCGCGGAAATACAATCCGTAATGCTCGGCGATGTTGAGCAAGCGGCAGGAATCGATGCCATATTCAGCCCAGGGAACGTCGGCGATCGAGCAGGCCCACGGCTTGGACGCGAAGTCCCAGCACAGCTTTTCGAGCAGCGGGCGGTCCCGCGGCGCGTTATGGCTGGCGATGAAGTCGGCGCGAGCGATGAAGGCCTCGATGGCGGCGAGGTCGAAGCGCTGACCCGCGACGGCGGCTTCGGTGATGTTCGTCAGGCGCATCGTGATGAGGCTCAACGGCGCGCTGGGCTGCTGGAACTGCTCGAGCAGGCCGATGACGGGACCGAGCCGGCCCTGGTCGTTGTAGACCACCAGCATCATGGCGATCTCGATGATGTCGACCTCCCGGCGGGCCCCCGGGTTGGTTTCGATGTCGACGATGCAGCAGACGTGCTCGTCGAACATCACGGCATGGCCGGGGACCAGTTTCGGCGGCAGCAGCCGGCGCAGGGTGCGGTAGTAGCCTGTGGCTTCGAGATGCCGAGCGAGGGTCTCGGCATCGAGGGTCACGGTGGGACGCGGCTCGGACGATGCCGGCAAGAGGATGAGGTCGTCGGACATCAGACGCTCCTGCTCACGCGCGAGAGGATCGCCTCGATGCACGAAGAGCATGCAGAAGGGCGCAAAGCCGGCATGTGGTTGCGTCTGCTGAAGGGCAGACGAGTATGGTCTGGCATGGTGATGCCTTGTGCTCGAGTAGCGATTTCGCTACGAAGCGTAACTTATGGGCCGATAATCGCTTAAATCAAGCGATTTGTATGAAATATATCGAAATGACGCCGGAGCAATGTCGGATGGCTCGGGCCGGGCTCGGACTCAGCGTTCGCGATCTGGCGGAGAAGGCGCGCGTCAGCACGAACACGATTACGCGTTTCGAGGGGGGCGAACCGCTGAAGGACCGTACCGTCGAAGCTATTTACAATGTCTTTGCAACCTCAGGTGTTGAGTTTATCCCTGAAAACGGCGGCGGTGCAGGTGTGCGATTGCGGAAGAACGCATCGCGCGATTGATCGATAATCAATATAGATTATGTCGTACTGTTTCTACCCCGTAGCGTATGCCCTTAAACGTACTCCGGTACAGAACAGAACACCTTTGTAGGTTCCATACGCACACGTTACGCGAACGACGCCACGCAGCGTGTCAGGCGACACGGTAAATCCATCCGGCGGCGACACGAGGAACCCATCCACCCTGCTCAGCAGGGACAGCAGCAATGAGCGAGATATCGATGAACTCTCCACCCGAGATCGACGGGCGGAGACAGCGGATGAGAACGCCGGATGAAGTGGTCGCGATTTTGCGGCTTCATGATCAGGGTTGGGGCACGCGGAGGATCGCGCGGGAAGTCGGGTGCGATCGCGAGACGGTGAAGCGCTACCTGGCCTCTGGGCGGTGGGCGAGCTGCCAGATTTCGAAGCGTCCCGGAAAGCTGGACGCGCATGCCGGTTGGATCGCCGAGCGCTTCACGCGGCACCACGGCAATGCCGACGTGGTGCGCCAGGACTTGGCGTCGGAGCTGGGCGTGGTGGCCAGCCTGCGGACGGTCGAGCGGTCGGTCTGTCACCTGCGGCGCGAACTCGCCGCGGCGACGCTGGCGACGGTGAGGTTCGAGACGCCGCCGGGCCGGCAGCTGCAGATCGATTTCG
>CAXSEO010000454.1:0-3004 GCA_964235525.1 uncultured Sphingomonas sp.
ATCCATGGCGCGCCGCCGGCCGATCGGATAGCGTGCGGCAGCGGCGTCGCGCAGCCGCCCAGCAGGAGTGGCCTTGATCGTGACCATGCCGTCCCATGTTGCCCTCCTCGCCGCCTGCGCCATGCTGGGCGGATGCCAAACCGTCTTCGACGCCGTGGGCGTGGCCGTGCCGCTCAAGGCGGGGGAGGAACGGGTCTATAACGGCAGCTACCAGGGCCGCATCACCCAGGTCGCGGCCAACGGCCCGGGCTGCCCCAAGGAGGGCGGCGAGCGGGTCATCATGGTCGGCGACGGGGTGCTCTGGTACGCCTACACGCCCATCACGCTGTTCGAATCGCCGGTGGCCTACGATGGCCGCATCGAAGCCGACTCCGGCGCGGCGCACATGGTCGGCCGCGTGACCGGCAACCACCTGGTCGCCACCGTGAAGACGCCGCAATGCGAGACGCGGCTTTCCATGTACTATGTGTATAACCACGGCGTCTGAATAGAAGCGCAGCCTGGGGCTTTGCCCCAAACCCCACCAGAGGACGAAGTCCTCTGGACACCTGATTTTTAACCACCAGGGGTCAAGGGGACCTCGTCCCCTTGCGGGTGCAGGGCAGCGCCCTGCTCTTACCCCGGCACGCTGAGGTCCGTCAGCCGCTTGTACTCATCGAGCGCGAACCGGTCCGTCATGCTCGCCACGTAGTCGCACACCACCAGGGCCGCGCGCTGCGGGTCGCCCTGCCCCGCCCGGCCGCGCCACTCGTCCGGCAGCATCGCCACGTCCTCCGCCAGCAGGGTGAACAGCTGCTCCGTGACCCGGCGCGCCTTGCTGGACATGCGGTACACCTGCCAGTGCCGGTACATGTGGGCAAACAGGAATTCCTTGATGGCGCAATTCGCGTCCGCCATCGCGGCGGGATCGTGCGTGGGAACGAGGTAGCCGTACTTACCGCCCCCCAGCGCGTCTCGCGGCCCGACGGGGCAATCGGTCGCCACCGGGACGCAGCCGGCCATCATCGATTCAATGACGACATTGCCGAACCCCTCCGAATAGGATGCAAGTGCCGAGACCCGCGAGCGCGCGAAGTATTTGAGCGGGTTCTCGACCCGGCCGGCAAGCCACACCCAATCGTCCAACTGCAATTGACGGATCAGCGCCTCCAGCTCCCCGCGCATCGGGCCTTCGCCGAGGATAGCGAGGCGGAGGTGACGGCCACGGTCGTGAAGCAACCGGATCGCGCGGATCAGATCGGGAAAACCCTTGCGAAGGGTCAGCGTGCCCGCCGACGTGACGACAGGTATCTGGCGGTCAGCGAACCACGAATGCTCGACCGGTTCCTTCATGCGCTCGAGCGATGGTTGGTCGACGATGATGTTATAGACACGCACGAACTTGTCACTGCCGAACAGGTCGCGATACGCGCGCGTCAGATCATCCGACACGCACGTCCATGCGTCCGCGCGCCAGGCCACCGCGCGAGTCACTTGCATGAACGCCCATTGCCTGGTGAACGGGCTGGTCGAGTAAGGACCGGTATGGCCGGTATCGTCGAGCGGAAATACGCGCGATGAGCCGCTGATCTTGGCGCGCGAGCGCGTCGCGATCGCCGCGAGCAGGACCATATCGTTGAGGTGGTCCTCCGCCGAAAAGACCACGTCCGGCTTTTCCTGCCGGAAATAGCGGCAGAGGTGCCCGAACAGGGAGCGCGCGCGCAGGACGCCCCAGTGGGACATGACGACGCCCGGCACGTCCGGCAGACCGGTGCTGCCCGCGGGTAGCTGATCCTCGTCCACGCGCCCGAAGATGCATTGGACCTGGTGACCCCTGGCGGCCAGTGCGCGAGCGAAGCGCACTTGCGCCAAGCCGACTCCCGTGAAGCTGTAACTGCCAGCAATGACGCCAATTTTCAGCGATGATGCACTCAAGTCGGGGACCTTTGATCACGCCCGGGAGTGCCCAGTTCGCGCAACAGCCCTAACCTGCGTGGCACCCTGTCGCAACTATCGCCGCGGCGGGGCTATTGGGGTGCGAGCAGGCGGGCAGTCGCTCACCCCGGCCGCGCCGGCTTGCCCAGATACCAGCTCAGCCGCGCGCTGCCCCGGCTCAGCGAATGTTCGGGGTGCGCGAGGTCGTACACCACCGCGTTCTCCAATACGCGCTCGACATAGTTGCGCGTTTCGCTGAACGGGATCGCCTCGACCCAGTCGACCGGGTCGACGCCGCCGGAGCGCGGATCGCCGTTGGCGGCGAGCCAGCGGTTCACGTTGCCCGGGCCCGCATTGTACGCCGCCACCGCGAGCGGGTAGCTGCCATATTGCCCGAACACGCGGTTGAAGTAGAAGCTGCCGAGCCGGATGTTGTAGTCGGTGCTGCTGGTCAGCATCCCCGGCTCCCATGCGACCCCCAGCTTGCTGGCGGCGTCGCGCGCGGTGCCGGGCATCAGCTGGAGCAGCCCGCGCGCGCCGACGCGGCTGGTCGCCTGCCGGTCGAACTGGCTTTCCTGGCGGGCGATGGCGTGGATGATCGTCCAGCTGCCCTGCTCGGACGCCGGGACCGACACGGTCGGGAAGCCGGCCAGGCTGTAGTCACTATAGCCGTTCTGGAGCGCGCTGCGCCCGATCATCACGCCAAGATCGGGGCGGCCGAGCGTCAGCGACAGTTCCTGCGCGAGGACGTGATCGGTGTCGGTATGCGCGTCGAGGGCGATCTGGCGAACGAACGCGGTCTGGTCCTGCCAGTCGCCGATCGCGCCGAGGTAGCGCGCGGCGCGCACCACCTCGCGGTTAGCCAACGCGGCGCGGGTGGCGGGGTCGACCGGCGGCGGCGCAAAGGGGGGCGGGGCCTCGAGCGCGCGCCCGAGCCGCTCGGCGGCGAGCTGGCCGTAGAACTGGTCGCGGAACGCGGCGGCGCGGGTCCAGTAGGTGCTGGCGGTGGTCGGTTGCCCCCCGGCGGCGGCCGCGCGGCCGGCCCAATAAAGGCCTCTTGCCTGCACCGACGGGCCGCGCGACCCGCCCG
>CAXSEO010000455.1:0-2997 GCA_964235525.1 uncultured Sphingomonas sp.
CCATCAGCACGCGCGCCTTGTCGGCGGTCGTCGAGCGGGCGGCGTAGAAACGACCGATCAGCGCGGGGTCGAGCCGGTAGAAGCGCTCCAGCACCCGCCAGCGCTGGTCGGGCTCGGCGGCGCGGAACAGCATCTTGTCCAGCATCCGGTAGAAACCACGCGCCTCCCAAGCGGCCCTGGCGTGCGCTTGGGTCAGCATATGGAGCGCCGCGCCGCCAAGTTCGGGCGCGGCGGCGATCGCCACCGCCAGCCGCACCGCGTCGGGGAGCGAATAGCTGGTGGTCGGGTGGAACAGACCGGCGCGCGCGCCCGCCTTGGCGACGCCCTTGCCGCCCGACGCCCAATAGCGGTCGAAATCGCCCGCCATCACCACCGGCAGCGCGCCCTGTTCCTCGCGTACCACGCGCTCGACCCGCCAGCCGCGCCCGGCCGCATAGGCGGAGACGCGAGCGGCGAGCGTTGCGCGGTCGATGCGGCGCGTGTCGCTGTAATAGGTGTCCTCGACGAACACGCGGGTGGGGGAGAAGGGGAGCGAATAGACGAAGCGGAAGCCGTCATGCTGCTCGACGCCCGCGTCCATCACGATCGGCCGGTCGAGCCCGTGCGGGGCGACCGTCTCGATCTCCAGCCCGACGAACTTCTGCCACCCGCACATCAGCCACGACAGGTCGGCCGCGCCGCGCGCGTCGATCACGCCCTTCGCCTCGACCCGGTCGCCGTCCGCCAGCACGACCGCCGTCGCGCTGACGCCGAGCGCTTTTCGCCCGGCCATGACCGTGCCGGGCGCGAGCCGGTCGCGCAGCACCCGGTCGAACCGGTCGGAGCTGATCGAATAATAGGGCTGCGCCAGTGCGCGCTCGAACCCCGGGAACCTGACCTGATAGCCGGGCCAGGCATGGGTCACGAAACTTTCCAGCAGCCAGCGGTCCTCGCGCGACACATCCGAGCCGAAGAACGACCACAGGTGGTTGCCGCCCAGCGTTTCTTCGCCGTCGATCAGCCGCAGGCGAAGCTCGGGCCGCCGGGTCGCCACCGCCAGCGCGATCAGCCCGCCCGCCAATCCGCCGCCGACGATCGCCAGATCGCAAGAATGGGTCGCCGCCATCGCCCCGCGTCTACGCCAAGGCGCGCGGCGCCGATACTCGTTTCCGCCCCGACGTTATCATGGATGCGCCCACCATCGTACCGATCCGGTACCGGCGCGAAGCGGCGGTGCTCTCGAGGGGACGATCGGGGACTTCTCGCGCGCGGCAAGAATCATACCCGCGCCGTATCGTAATGGCTGTACCGTGGCGCTTGGTCGCGTCATGCCTGGCGTTGTTCGGGGAGAGGCCGGGCAACGTCATGCGGGAAAAGGAGACATCATGCTGCGCTTCCTGTCGGCCCTTGTGGCCATGGCCTTGATGTACGCCACACCAGCGGCGGCGGCGGACGGCGATCGCCACGCCTTTGTCATCAAGAGCTTCAGGCTGGAGAGCGGCGCGGTCCTGCCCGAAGCGCGGGTGATGTACGCGACCTATGGCACGCTCGATGCGGCGCGCGACAACGTCGTGCTGCTGCCGTCGCATTATATGGCCGACTCGCACGGCTATGAGTGGCTGATCGGACCGGGCAAGGCGCTCGATCCGGCGAAATACTTCCTCGTTGCCACCGAGATGTTCGGCAATGGCAAGTCGTCCTCGCCCAGCAACACGCCCGCGCCGTTCGATGGGCCGCGCTTTCCCGTCACCACCATCCGCGACAATGTCGAGGCGGTGCGCCGCGTGCTCGAACAGGGGCTCGGCATCCACCATCTGCGCGCCGTGGTCGGATTCTCGATGGGCGGCGAGCAGGCGTTTCAATGGGCGGTCTCGCACCCCGACTTCATGGACCGCATCGTCGTCACCTCGGCCACCGCCAAGACATGGCCGCATGGCATCGTGCGGCTGGAAAGCCAGATCATCGCGATCGAGAGCGACCCGGTCTTCGCGGGCGGCGACTACAAGGAGCAGCCCCGAGCGGGGTTGCGGACCTTTGGCGCGATCTGGGCGGGGTGGCTGTTCTCGCAGGGCTGGTGGCGCGAGGAGCTGTGGCGCGCGGGCGCGCCGCCGGGCGCGACGTTCCGCACGGTGTTCGACGGGCTGTACAAGGACTTCATCCCGGGCGCGGACGCGAACGACCTGATCCTGCAGATGCGGACCTGGGAAGCGCACGATGTCGGCACCACCCCCGGGTTCGGCGGCGACGTGACCAGGGCGCTGGCGTCAATGAGGGTGCCGGTGCTCTACATGCCGTCGGCGACCGACCTGTATTTTCCCGTTGACGACGCACGCTACGAGGCCCGGTTCATCCCGCACGTCACGCTGCTGCCAATCCCGTCGCTCTGGGGTCACACCGCGGGCGCGGCGAGCAATCCGGCGGATGCGACGTTCCTCAACGAGCATATCGGTGCGTTTATGACGACCGATCCGCCGCTTGCCCAGTGACGGCTCAATTCGGCGCGGCCGCCAAGGCTGACATGAGGTGACATGACCGAGCGTGATCCCATGACACCGCCCGATGTGCTCGCCGCGCGCAAGCGCGCCATTTGGAAGCCCGACGCGCAAGGGCGGCTGATCTTCCGACCGCGCGGACTGTACGGCTCCGCCTATGTGGTGGAGACGGCCGAGCAGCTTCGTCAGGTCGAACGGTTCGAGCGAGCCAAGCTGACCTGGCAGGTGATCCTGGCCGGCGCGGTGTTGGGTAGTGTCTTCACGACGCAGTCCGACGACACGAGCCAGGCCATGGCGATCGGCGAGGTCGTCGTCGTGCTGCGCTGGTGGCAGGCCTCGTCGGCTACGCGCTGACCATCGGCTCGCGGATCGTGGCGCGCACCGCCATGCGCCGGCGCCCGTGAACATTGATCGCCGCGACGTCACGACCTGGCCACAGACTGCTAAGCCGCGCGAAGCTGTGCGATGATCGACGCTATCTCGCCCCTGAGCCGGTTCGTCTGCTGACGAACACTTTGCCCCACCT
>CAXSEO010000456.1:0-2990 GCA_964235525.1 uncultured Sphingomonas sp.
TTCCTGGTCTGGATCCGCTATGCCGCCGTGCTCAACTGGCGAATCGGCCAGCTCAATCCGGACGCGGCGGCGCCTGCGCGGGGTGCGGTCAGCACCCAAATCATCCGCTGACCCCGAGCCGAGGCCGCGCCATGCAAACCGAGAACAACCTGTTCGCCGACCTGTCCAAGTTCCTCAACGGCGCGGCGGGCACGCTGGCGGGCGTAGGGCGTGAGGCCGAGTCCAGCGCCCGTGCCCGCGCGCGCGAGTTTCTCGGCGGGCTCGACTTCGTGTCGCGCGACGAGTTCGAGGCGGTGAAGGCGATGGCCGCGGTCGCGCGCGATGAGGCGGACGCGCTCCGCGCCCGGCTCGACAAGCTGGAGCGCGGCACCTCCCACGCGCCCGCCGCCGAGCCGTCGGCGACCCCGACCGCCGACGACCTGCCCCCCGCTGCCGCGTCGTTGCTGTCGCCCGCGCCGACGATCGACGAGGTCGACGGCTGAGCGCGTTCCCGTCCCGCGCGGGTTCCCCGCCGCCGCGCGCTGTGGCATCGGCGCGGTGATGCTGGACGAAGCCGACACGGGGCGCGAGGCCGAAGCGCCGATCGACATGCTCGAAACCTATTACGCCGCGCATGGCTGGTCGTTCGAGCGCCACGACGAGGAGATCGTCGCGACCGTCAAGGGCAGCTGGACCGAGTATGAGCTGCGCGCGCTTTGGCGCGACGAGGACAGCGTGCTCCAGTTCCTCGCCTTTCCCGACATCAAGGTCGCCGACGACCGGCGCGCGGCGGTGTACGAGGCAATCGGGCTCGTCAACGAACAGCTGTGGATGGGCCATTTCGAGCTGTGGTCGTCAAGCGGCATCCTCCTCTATCGCCACGCGGTGCTGGTCGATGGCGAGGACGAGGAGGGTACGCTCTCGCTCGCCGCGACCGAGCTGCTGGTCGACACCGCGATCGACGAGTGCGAGCGCTTCTACCCGGTGTTCCAGTTCGTGCTGTGGGGCGGCAAGACGCCTAGGGAAGCGATCGCGGCGGCGATGGTCGAAACGCACGGCGAGGCGTGATGGCGGACCTGTGGCTGGTTGGATGCGGCAACATGGGCGGCGCAATGCTGCGCCGCTGGGCGGCGGCGGGGACCGATCCGGCGAGCGTGACGGTGGTGGACCCGGGCGCGCCCAGTGTCCCCGACGGTGTGCGCGTGGTCGGGCAGGTGCCGGACGGTGGCTCGCCGGACGTCCTGGTGCTGGCGGTCAAGCCGCAACAACTCGCGGCGGTTGCCCCCGCGCTGGCTAGGCATCGGGTCCCGCTGATCATCTCGATCCTTGCGGGCGTGACCGAGACGACGCTGGCCGCGCATCTGTCCGCCGGTGCGATCGTCCGCGCGATGCCCAACCTGCCGGTCGCGATCGGCAAGGGGGTGACCGCGCTCTACACGACCAGCGACGACCCACGCGCGCGAGCGACCGCCGAGGCGCTGACTGCGCCGCTCGGCCATGTCGAGTGGATCGCGGACGAGGCGCTGTTCGACGCGGTGACGGCGCTCTCCGGGTGCGGCCCGGGTTTCGTGTTCCGCTTCATCGACGCGCTGGCGGCGGCGGGCGCGGCGCTCGGCCTGCCGCCCGACCAGGCGGCGCGACTGGCGCTCGCGACGGTCGAAGGCGCGGCGGCGATGGCGGCCGGGGCAGGGGAGACACCGTCGACGCTCGCCGACCGCGTCGCGAGCCCGGGCGGCTCCACCCGCGAGGGGCTGAACGTGCTCGACCGCGACGGCGCGCTCAACCGGCTGCTGGCGGACACGCTCGGCGCATCCGCCCGGCGCAACGCGGAGCTGGCGCGGGTCGCGGGTTAGCCCCGCAGCCCCTCCACCTGCGCGCGCTCGTTCTCGGGGATCAGTCCTTCCAGCACCGCCCAGAAGCCCGACACCGCATGCTGCCCGGCGCGCGCATAGGCCGCACTGATCCGCCGGCGCATCGCCTCGAACAGCTCATGCTCCATCGCTACGCCCTCTTCGGTCAGCCGTAGCAGCCGCTGGCGGCGGTCGCGCGTCCCCGGGCGCGTCTCGACCAGCCCGCGCTCGGTCAGCTCGCCCAGCACCCGCCCGAGCGATTGCTTGGTGATCGCGAGTAGCGACAGCAGTTCGCTGACGGTCATGTCCGGGCGACGGGCGATGAAGTAGAGCGCGCGGTGGTGCGCGCGGCCCAGCCCCTGCTCGCCCAGCCCGCGGTCGACCGAGCGGGTCAGGTGGCTGTGCCCGAAATACAAGAGCTCCATGCCGCGCCTGAGCTCGGCCTCGCGCAGGAACAGGGGGGACGCAGTCGATGCCGGGGCAGCCATGTTGACCGTCCCTGCCATCGCCCCTACCCCGCGGCAACCCCGCGCGCGGGGCGGGCAACTCAGAGGAGCGGCATGGCGGACGCGGCGCCCACCTTTGCGATTGAGCGCAACCCGACGCCGGTCGCAGCCGATCTGCGCGCCGAGCGGCTGCGCGACCCCGGCTTCGGCCAGGTGTTCACCGACCATATGGCAGTGGTGGATTATGCCGCCGAGCGCGGCTGGCATTCGCCCCGCGTCGTCGCGCGCGCGCCGCTCAGCGTCGACCCGGCGACGGCGGTGCTCCACTACGCGCAGGAAATCTTCGAAGGGCTCAAGGCGTACCGGCTGGCGGACGGCAGCGCGGCGCTGTTCCGCGCAGGTGCCAACGCGCGCCGGTTTCGCGACTCCGCGCGTCGGATGGCGATGCCCGAGCTGCCCGAGGAATTGTTTCTTGATGCCTGCCGCGCGCTGGTGCAGGCGGACGCGGACTGGATCCCGTCCGGCCCCGACGGCGCGCTGTACCTGCGCCCGTTCGCGATTGCGAACAGCGTGTTCCTCGGCGTCCGCCCGTCGAGCCACTATCTGTTCGCGGTGATCGCCTCGTCAGTGGGAGCGTATTGGCGCAAGGGCGCGCCGCCCGCGATCTCGATCTGGGCGACGCGCGAGTATAGCCGCGCCGCGTCCGGCGGCACCG
>CAXSEO010000457.1:0-2987 GCA_964235525.1 uncultured Sphingomonas sp.
CTCCACTCGTCGGCGCTGATGCGACCGTCGCCGTCCTTGTCGAATGCCATGTCCGCGCGCTCGCCGGGCGGTAGTTCGTCCGGGGTCAGGTACAGGTCGCCGTCGCGATCGAGCTGGTGGAAGCGCCGCTCGATCATGCCGCCATATTCGGCGCGGCTCATCGTCGTCGGCGGCACATAATGTTTGGCCGCCTCGGCATAGGCCGCCTTCTGTTCCTTGCTCGGCCCACCGCACGCCGCCAGCGTCAGCGCCGTGCCCGTCACCATCCAAACCCGCATCGACGCGCTCTCCTGCTGCTCGCCCGAGGCGCATGTAGGACGCAGGAGGCGCGCTGTCCCGTGCCGGACGTCGCGAAATCGTCTCAGCCGCGCGTGCCATCGAAGCGGAGCATGTTGCCGAACGGATCGGTCAGCGTGGCGGCGTCCTCGTCCACCCCGGGCCGCGCGAACCGTACCTGCTTGGCCGACAGCTCGGCGAACAGCGCGCGCGCGTTGTCCGTCCTGATCCAGACGGCGGTGCCCGGTGTGCCGTCGCCATGATGCTCGGACAGGTGCAGCACCATGTCGTCGCGCGACACCTGCATGTAGAGCGGCAGATCGGGGGTGTAGCGATGCTCCCAGTCGACGCGGCAGCCGAGAAAGTCGCAGTAGAACGCACGCGCGACCGCCCAGTCGTAGACGCGCAGGATCGGGATCGCCGACCGCAGGGTGGGCGCGTCGCTCATGCCTCCAGCTCGACATCCCAATAGAGCCAGTCGCGCCAGGTCTCGTGGAGGTGGTTGGGCGGAAAGCTCCGGCCCTGTTCCTGCAGCTGCCAGCTGGTCGGGCGGATGGGGTTCATCGGCAGTGGCATGCGCGCCTGTTTGGGGGTGCGCCCGCCCTTGCGGAGGTTACACGGCGCGCAGGCGGTGACGACGTTCTCCCATGTCGTGCGCCCGCCCTGCGCGCGCGGCACCACATGGTCGAACGTCAGGTCGCGCCCGTGTCCACAATACTGGCAGGCGAACTTGTCGCGCAGGAACAGGTTAAAGCGCGTGAAGGCGGGGAATTGTGACGGCTTCACGAACTGCTTGAGCGCAATCACCGACGGCAGCTTGAACGCGGTGGTCGGCGAGTGAACCTGCCGCTCGTACTGCGCGACGATGTCGACCCGGTCGAGGAACACCGCCTTGACCGCCGTCTGCCACGGCCACACGCTCAGCGGGTAATAGCTGAGCGGGGTGAAATCCGCATTGAGCACCAGCGCGGGACAGGCGTCCGGATGCCGGATCAGGTCGGGGTGGAACACGAACACGTCTCCGCTTGCCGTGCGCTCCCTCGTCTCTCACCCGACGGGATGACACCGGTATGACAGCACGGGCGGGGCGGGCTGGTCAAGGGCGCACGCTTGGTCGGCGGCGCGAGAAGGGGTAGGGGGAGCTATGGCGACCCAGGCTGACCAGCGACTCCTCACCGCGGACGAGTTTCTGCGGATCATCTTCGAGCCGGACGCGAAACCCGAGCTCGATGAGGGTATCGTCCGCATGATGACGGGCGGCACGCGGGCCCACTCGCGTGTTCAGGGCAATCTGCTTGCTTTGCTTGCCCAAAGGCTTCGAGGGTCAGGCTGTCGGCCCTTCGGGCCTGACCTGGCAGTTCAGACCAGCGAACTTTCGGTCCGCTATCCCGATATCGTCGTGGACTGCACCGGGCCGGAAGCTGGAGACGACGACTTGCTGGCGCGGAACCCGCGCGTTGTCATCGAGGTCCTATCGCCGGGCACGGCTCGGAAAGATGAGGGGATCAAGCTTCGCGAATATCGGGGGCTGCCCACCGTGGACACGGTCGTGTTGATCGATCCGCTCGCTGAACTCCTTCGAGTGCTGCAACGGGATGAGTCGGGGAAATGGCCGTTCGTTCTACGGGTAGAACGTGGCGACCTTGCACTGCCCTCGCTTGAAGTCACCCTGCCCCGCATGGAGATTTTCGCGCGGGACTAGCGCACGTGGACGTCACCACCCGGTTCGCGCCGAGCCCGACGGGGCGGCTGCACCTCGGCCATGCCTGGTCGGCGATCCTGGCGCATGATCGCGCGCGAGAGGCGGGCGGGCGGTTCCTGCTGCGGATCGAGGATATCGACGCGGGGCGGTGCCGGCCGGAGTATATCGACGGCATTATCAAGGACCTGCGCTGGCTGGGGCTGATGTGGGACGGGGCGGTCGTGCGCCAGTCGGAGCGGATGGCGCTGTACACCGCAGCGCTGGAGCGGCTGCGGGCGGCGGGGCTGGTCTACCCCTGTTTCTGCACCCGCGGCGACATCGCGTGCGAGGTGGTTGGGAGCCTGGCGGCCCCGCATGGGCCGGATGGCCCGCGCTATCCCGGGCTGTGCCGCCGACTCGACCCGGCCACGCGCGCGGCGCGGATGCCGGAGCCGCATGCGTGGCGGCTCGACGTGGCCGTGGCGGTGGAGCGAACCGGGCCGCTCGTCTGGCAGGACGAGATCGCGGGCGAGGTGGCGGCCGACCCACTCGCGGCGGGCGACGTGGTGCTCGCGCGCAAGGACGTCGCCACCAGCTATCACCTCGCGGTCACGGTGGACGACGCCGCCCAGCGTGTGACCGATGTCGTGCGCGGCGCGGACCTGTCCGCCGCGACACATGTTCATCGCGTGCTCCAGGCGCTGCTGGGACTGCCGACGCCGGTGTACCGCCACCACCCGCTGCCGACTGACGCGCACGGGCGGCGGCTCGCCAAGCGCGACGGCGCGCCGACGCTCGCCAGCTTTCGGGACGCGGGCTTGGACGGGCGCGCGCTCGCCGACGATCTGCGCGCGGGCCTCCTGCCCACTGGATTCGCGCGCGCCACTCCCTAGATCAGCCCTATGAATACTTTCCTCGCCATCCTGCTCGTCGCCGCTATGATCGCGACCGTGGTCGCGCTGGTGCGCGGTGTCGTCAGCTTTCTTCAGGAAGGATCGGCGCAGGTCAGGAACGGTGACGGGCCGAGTGC
>CAXSEO010000458.1:0-2976 GCA_964235525.1 uncultured Sphingomonas sp.
AAACCGATCGTCGGCTTCTTGCTGAGCGGGTTGACGCCCGCGCCGATGAAGCGCGCCTGCAGCGTCACCGGCCTGGTCACGCCCTTCAGCGTCAGGTTGCCGTCGATCACGGCCGTGTTGCCGCTCACCGCGACCCGGGTCGAAACGAAACGACCGGTCGGAAACTGCGCCGCGTTGAAGAAGTCCGGCGTCTGGAGATGCTTGTCCAAGGCGGCCACCGTGGTCGACACCTTGCCGATCTCGAACGTCACATCGAGCTTGTCATTCGCCGGCCGCGCGCGGTCGAGCACAAAGGTGCCGGTCGGCTCGCGGAACTGGCCGGTATATTCGGTAAAGCCGAGATGGTTCACCGTGAACAGCACCTGGGTATGCGCCGGCTCCACCTTCCAGGTGCCGGACGCGACCCGTGATTGATCGGGAGCACCGGGCAGCTGTGCCTGCGCCAGCAACGGCGCGGCAAGGAGAGCGAGCGAGGCAGCGTGAACAAGGCGCATGATGATGGTACTCCAGTGAGTTGATGAGGGGTGGCCTGCCGCATACCGCAAGTCAATCGCAGCCACCCCGACGACTAAACAACGTTTTCTTTCAGCGGCACGTCCGCGTCCGCAAGCCGCGCGACATCCGCGACCGTGTTGCCCGTGACCAGCGCGCGGCCCCCCACGTAATCCTTGACCGCGTTGACGCAGTCGAGCGCGATGACGTGGCCCCCCTTCAGGTACACGATCGAGAACGACCGCGCGGTCGGGTCGCCGCGCACCACCTCCGAGTCATGCCCGACGGACAGGCCAACCGTCTGCAGCTTGAGGTCGTACTGGTTCGACCAGAACCACGGCACCGCGTGGTACGGCTCGAGCGCGCCGGTGATCGCGCGCGCGACCGTCGCGGCCATGTCGTTGGCGTTGCCGACCGATTCGATCCGCAACGTCGCGCCATCGGCGAACGCGCTGGCGTGAAGCGCGCAGTCGCCGAGCGCGTAGACGTCCCGCAGGCTGGTGCGGCAGTGCTCATCGACCGCGACGCCGTTGCCGCCCCGCGCGCCCGCCTGGAGCAACGGCTCGACCGCGGGCACGATGCCGATGCCGACGATCACCATCTCGCACCCCAGCACCTCGCCGGTCGCGAGCCGCACGCCCGTCGCGCGCCCGTCCCGCTCCTCGATGCATTCGACCGCGACTCCGAGCCGCACGTCGACGCCATGCGCGCGGTGCTCGGCCTCATAGAAGCGCGACAGCGCCACGCCGGCGACGCGCGCAAGCACGCGGTCCTGCGCCTCCAGCACCGTCACCTGCTTGCCCAGCTTGGCGAGCACCGCCGCCGCCTCCAGCCCGATATAGCCGCCACCGATCACGCACACTCGGGTCGTGGTCGCGAGCTCCGCCATCATCCGGTCGACATCGGCGCGGCTCCGCACCGAGTAGACGCCGACCAGGTCGTGCCCCGAACACGCCAGCAGCCGCGCATGGCCGCCAGCAGCCCAGATCAGCTGGCCATAGCCGATCGCCTCGCCGTCGGCGGTGGTCACGGTGCGCGCGTCCGGGTCGACCGCGACCACCTTGCGTGCCGTCAGCATCGCCACCTCGCGCTCCGCCCAGAAGGCGGCGGGGCGGATCAGCAGACGTTCGAACGGCTTGTCGCCCGCCAGATACTCCTTGGACAGCGGCGGGCGCTCATAGGGCAGCTCGCGCTCCTCGCCGACGACCGCGATCGAGCCGGCGAACTTGCGTTGCCGAAGCGCGATGGCCGCGCTCGCGCCGCCATGCCCCGCGCCGACGATCACGACGTCGAATGCCGTCACCGCAGCCTCTCGACACGGGTCGTCACATGCAAGCCGCCGTGCAGCTGGGTCAGCGCGCTACTCTGCAGCGATCGCCTCCGCCTGCTCCAGCGCGATGCGTCGGTCGATCTCGCGGCGCACCATCGCCGAGCCCGCGTCGCCCTTGGTGAAGTTGGTGAAGGTCGCGCCGGTCCGCTCCATGTTGCGCTGGGTCGCCTCGATGATCGGCTTGTCCTCCAGGCTGAACGCCCGACCGACAATCTCGAAGATACGCGCCGACAACTCATCATTGTCCATGTCGAAATCGCGCGCGGTTGACCAGAAATAATGCGTCGTCCGCGCCGTCTCCGGAGTCAGGATGTGCGCGCCCGGGGTGCGGATCCCGCTTTCGCGCGAGTCGCCCGGGGCCATGATGCCCAGATCCAGCAGCAGGTTGCTCGCGGGCCGCCACTTCATGTCGAGATATTTGTCGACCCGCTCGGTCCGCGTCCACCCCTGCCGGTGGAGCGCGCTGGGCGGGAGGTTGGGCCAGATCGTGTTGACCGCGATCGTGTCGCCGTCACGCACCACGGTCGCCTGCTGCACTTCGGCCGCGCCGGGCTGCCCGACGGTGTTGGGATGGATGTAATCGGCGTGCGCCAGGTCCATCAGATTGTCGATCACCAGCCGGTAATCGGCTTCGATATAGGTGTAGCCGCGCTTGGCCGTGAACACCTCCGGCGAATCAAACCAGCTGTAATCCGGAATCAGCCCGGGGTCGGCGAGCGCCGCGTCACCCGGCCAGACCCACACAATGCCATGCTGCTCCGCTACCGGGTACGCGCGCGCCTTCAGCCGCTCGGGCGATCCTTGGATATGCGGGTTCTTCCGGCAGATGCCCGCCGTGTCGATCTCGATGCCGTGATAGGGGCAGACGATGTGGTCACCGGATATGCTGCCGAGGCTCAACGGCACCGCGCGGTGCGGGCAGACGTCGTACAGGATGCCTACCGAGCCGTGGGCACCGCGAAAGATCACCAGCGGATCGTTCAAGACGGTGACCGCGACGGGCTTGTCGACGACGTCCTTGGCCCACGCGGCCATATACCACGAATTGCGGATGAAACTCACCGGCTCTCTCCCGCCGCAGGCTGACCCCAGCTGTCGGCAGTTTAGTCCATAAGGGCGCTTTGGCGACGACCAAAGAGACGAAAACCAGGGAG
>CAXSEO010000459.1:0-2968 GCA_964235525.1 uncultured Sphingomonas sp.
AAAGGTGGAATGCGTGCCGAGCAGGAACACGCACCCCAGCATCAGCGCGATGCCGACATTCGTATGCCCCGCGCGCGCGAGCAGCAGCCCGCTCGCGCCGACCAGCATGATCCCGATCTCCACCGTCTTGACCAGCCGGATGATCCGCGCCTTGTCGACGGTGTCCGCGAGTTGTCCCGCCAGCGCGGACAGGAGCAGGAACGGGAGCGTCCCCAACCCGATCGCGATCGCGTTGAAGCTCTGCTCGCGCCCGACGTCCTTGAGGATGTCATAAGTGACGAACAACACCATCGACCCGCGAAACAGGTTGTCGTTGAACGCGCCGAGGAACTGAGTGGTGAACAGCGGCAGGAAACGCCGTTTCGTCAGCAGCCCTAGCGCGGAGATCATGGGAAAGCTGAGGCCTGCCGTGGTGCTTGAGCGTTGGCCTTAGCCCGCCGCATCCGTTCCGCCAACGGGGATCATCGACCGGGCAGGGTTGCGCGGCCCGGCGCGGCGGCGCACATCCATGCGCGATGCTGTCGCTGCCCAACCTTTTGACGCTGTCGCGGATCGTCGCGGTGCCGTTGCTGGTCGCGCTGTTGTGGAACCCGCACTGGCCCGCCGGGTACGGCATCGCCTTCGGGCTCTACTGCCTGATGGGCATCACCGATTATTTCGACGGCTATCTGGCGCGCGCGCAGGGCGCGGTGTCGCGGCTCGGCATCTTCCTCGATCCGATCGCGGACAAGATCATGGTCGCGGCGGTGATCCTGATGCTGGTCGGCACGCGCGACATCGCCGGCGTCGACGTGATCGCCGCGCTGGTCATTCTCCTGCGCGAGATCGCGGTATCGGGGCTGCGCGAGTTCCTGGCGCCGCTGAAAGTGTCTCTGCCGGTGTCGCGGCTCGCCAAGTGGAAGACGACGTTGCAGATCGTCTCGCTCGGTGCGCTGATCCTGGCCGGCGCGCTGCCGGGCGCGCTGTGGATCGTCACCGTCGGGCGCGCAGCTTTATGGGGCGCGGCGGCACTGACACTGGTGACCGGCTGGGACTATTTGCGCGTCGGCCTGAAGCACATGGACTGAGATGGTCCGGTTGCTCTACTTCGCCTGGGTGCGCGAGCGGGTGGGGACGGGCGAGGAGCTGCTCGACGTGCCGCCCGACTGCGCCACCGTGGCGGCGCTGATCGACTGGCTGGCGACGACGAGCGAGGGGCATCGCGCCGCGTTCGGGGACCGGGCGCGGCTGCGGGCGGCGGTGGACGGGGCGTTCGTGCCGCTCGACGCGCCGGTCGAGGGCGCGCGTGAGATCGCGATCTTTCCGCCGGTGACGGGCGGGTGATCCGCGTCTCGGTCCAGCCGGAGGCGATCGACCTCGCCGCCGAACTCGCCCGCGTCGAGGCGAGCGGGGCGGGGGGCATCGCTACCTTCTCCGGCCATGTCCGCGCCGATGACAGGGTTGCGGTGCTGGAGCTGGAGCACTATCCCGGCATGACGGAAGCGGCGCTGCGCGCGCTGGCGGAGGCGGCGACCGCGCGCTGGTCGTTGCTCGCGGCGAGCGTGGTCCACCGCGTCGGCCCGATGCGCCCCGGCGAGCGTATCGTCCTCGTCGCCACCGCTGCCGCCCATCGCCGCGCGGCGCTGGAGGCGTGCGCGTTCCTGATCGACCGGCTGAAGACCGACGCCCCGTTCTGGAAGCGCGAAACCCGTGACGGCGAGGCCAGGTGGGTGGAGGCGCGGGCGGGGGATGGGGTGGCGTCGGAGCGATGGGAGTGAGGTGATACCGATGTAGTGGCGGATCATGGCCCGGTGCGCCGTCGCGCGAAGGGGTGGGTGAGATCGCGCCCGAGCCGCTGGTCATTTGCGATGGCCGACCCGTCCCCGCCACCGCTGGCGCTCCGCCCTCCCGCGTCCTACATCGTGCACTGGCGTTAGGGGACGCGCGATGCCGGGACGACTGACCGCTTACCTCGATTCGATCCGCGCGCGCGATCCGGCCCCGCATTCGCGGTGGGAGATCCTGACCTATCCCGGCGTCTGGGCGCTGGCCTGGCACCGCGTCGCGCATGCGCTGTACCGCCGCCGCGCTTATCTGCTCGCTCGGATCGTCAACCACCTGTCGCGAATGACGACGCTGATCGACATCCATCCGGGCGCGACGATCGGGCGCAATTTCTTCATCGACCACGGCTTCGTGGTAATCGGCGAGACGGCGCGGATCGGTGATGACGTGACGATCTATCAATGCGTGACGTTGGGCGGGACCAGTCCCGACAACGGCGTCGCGGGCAAGCGCCACCCGACGCTCGAGCGCGGTGCGATCATCGGCTCGGGCGCGCAGGTGCTGGGGCCGATCACGGTCGGCGAGGGCGCGCGGGTCGGCGCGAACGCGGTGGTGACGCGCGACGTACCCGCGGGCGCGGTGATGGTCGGCATCCCCGCGCGCCCGCTGACGGTACAGGGCGGCAAGGCGGGCGCGGCGCCGTTCCTCGCCTACGGCACGCCGTGCTCGGAGATGTTCGACCCGCAGACGCAGAAAGTGGAGCTGCTCCGCTGCGAGCTGGAGGCGATGCGGAAGCGGCTCGACGCGCTGCTCGCCGATGACGAGCGTCGCCAGGCTTGACGGAGGTTCGGGCCTGATGGGCACCGTCACGCCGCTTCCGCTGCCTTCGCGCGCGACGCAGATCGGGTTCGAGCGCGCCGAATTGACGCGCATCCTCGACCTGTACGGGCGGATGGTGAGCGCCGGGCATTGGCGCGACTATGCGATCGAGCTGGGCCGCGACGCGGCCGTGTTCGCCGCCTTCCGCCGCGCCGCCGAGCGGCCGGAGTTCCGGATCGAGAAGCGCCCCGCCCTGCGCGGCAAGCAGGGCGTGTGGGCGCTGGTCGGCGAGCACGGCGCGGTGGTGAAGCGCGGGCACGACCTCGGCCCGGTGCTCGCGCCGGTCGAGCGGCGGCTGATGAAGCTGGTGGAGTAGTAACGGATC
>CAXSEO010000460.1:0-2963 GCA_964235525.1 uncultured Sphingomonas sp.
TCATCGACGTGATCCGCTCCTACGCGCCCGGGTTCATCTTCACCACCAGCCTGTCGCCGGTGCTGGTCGCGGGCGTGCTGGCGAGCGTGCGTCACCTCAAGGCGTCGAACGTCGAGCGAGAGGCACAACAGGTGGCGGCCGCGCGGCTCAAGACGCTGCTGGCCGAGGCGGACCTGCCGGTGATGCCCGGCGACACGCACATCGTCCCGGTGATGGTCGGCGACCCGGTCCGGGCGAAGCGGATCAGCGACATCCTGCTCGCCGAGTACGGCGTGTACGTTCAGCCGATCAACTACCCCACCGTGCCGCGCGGCAGCGAGCGGCTGCGCTTCACCCCCGGGCCCGCGCACACCGATGCTATGATGCAGGAGCTGGTGGGCGCGATGGCGGAGATCTGGGACCGGCTGGCGCTCAAGCAGGCGGCGTGAGCGCGACGAGTCAGTCGAGGGTGATGGTAGCGTCCGTGCCGGGGACGGGCAGCGGTTGGCCGAAGGTAATCGGCGGTTGATCTTCGTACTCTCCGTCGGTTGGCCGTGCAAAAACGAAAGTGACCTGCTTTTTCGCGTCTACGACCCAATAGACGGATACGCCGGCCTCACCGTATTTGCGACGCTTCATGCCGAGATCGCGAGTTTGTGTGGAGCTGGCAATCTCGACCACCAACACGATCTCGCTTGGCTGAATCCAGTGATCCTTGGGCGTCGCCGGGCGGATAACACCAACATCGCAGCCTAGCACCGTCCCTCTGTCGATCGGGACACCGACCTCCCCCGTAAGCTTCCAGTCCAGCCCCAGTTGTTCAATAACTCGTGAGAGTTTGACGATCACTTGCGTTTGAAGCAGAGAATGTACGCTCTTGGGAGGAGGCATTCGTTCGACTTCTCCGTTCACCAGCTCGACTCGGCCTTCGTCATCGTCGAACGCGCCAGCTTCACAGAGCTGCAAGAACTCTTCGGCGGTGAGTCGCGCGGCGGTCGCGGACGGGAAGATCGCGGGCTTGTTCACGACTGCGCGCATAGCATGACCGTGCACCTGCGTCACCCGACCGGCACACGCCACGCCGCCACCGCCACGCACAGCGCCAGCCCCACCGACAGCGGCACGCGCAGCCGCATCCACCATTCGGGCGTGAGCCCGTCCGCGTGCAATGCCCGGTCCACCAGCGGGCTGAGCGCGATCGCCGCCGCCAGCAGCGCCGCCGCGTACGGCCGGGTGAGCGGGCTGAGCAGCAGCAACATGATCACCAGCGCCAGCAGGCTGGGCGTCACCGCCAGCAACAGCCGCCCCGCGCTCGGTCGCGCCGCGCTCCACGCCCACCAGGTGCCGCCGAGAAACGAGAAGATCAGCGCGCCGTAGAAAACCAGCGCTACCCAAGCGAACTCGCGCGGCGGACCTGCCGGGAGCAGCAACAGCGCCGCCGCCGCAGCGGCCGGCGGGAGCAGCCCGGCGAAACCGAACGCGGCGATGGCGGGCGGGAGGCGGTCGGGGCGGCGATCCATCCGCGGACGCCTACCGCGTAGACGCTGCGCGCGACAGCCCCGCCGCACTGGCCTTTGCGGCCCGACGAGCCTACATCGCGCCTGTACCGACGGAGATGCGCGCATGAGCACCAACCCCCGCCTGATGGAGGACGTCCAGCCCGACGGCTTTTTCACCCGCGCGCTCGCCGAGGCGGACCCGGCCGTCTTCGCGGGCGTCGCGCACGAGCTGTCCCGCGAGCAGACCCAGATCGAGCTGATTGCGAGCGAGAACATCGTCAGTCGCGCGGTGCTCGAGGCGCAGGGGTCGGTGTTCACGAACAAATATGCCGAGGGCTATCCGGGCAAGCGCTATTACCAGGGCTGCGCGCCGTCGGACGAGGTGGAGCAGCTCGCGATCGATCGCGCCAAGCAATTGTTCGGCTGCGGGTTCGCTAACGTGCAGCCGCATTCGGGCGCGCAGGCGAACGGCGCGGTGATGCTCGCGCTGGTCAAGCCGGGCGACACGATCCTCGGCATGAGCCTCGACGCGGGCGGGCACCTGACCCACGGCGCGAAGGCGTCGATGAGCGGCAAGTGGTTCGACGCGGTCCAATATGGCGTCCATCGCGATACGCAGCTGATCGACTATGACGAGGTCGAGCGCGTCGCCAGGGAGCGTCGGCCCAGGCTGATCATCGCGGGCGGCTCGGCCTATCCGCGGGTGATCGACTTCGCCCGCTTCCGCCGCATCGCCGACGCGGTCGGCGCGTTCCTCATGGTCGACATGGCGCATTTCGCGGGCATCGTCGCGGGCGGGCTCCACCCCCCGCCGCTGCCGCACGCGCACGTCGTCACCACCACCACGCACAAGACGCTGCGGGGCCCTCGCGGCGGCATGATCCTGACTAATGACGAATCGCTGGCGAAAAAGGTGAACTCGGCGGTGTTCCCCGGTTTGCAGGGCGGCCCGTTGATGCACGTGATCGCCGCCAAGGCGGTGGCGTTCGGCGAGGCGCTGCGCCCCGACTTCCGCGGCTACATCGCCGCCGTGGTGGAGAACGCCAAGGTGCTGGCGGCGACGCTCAAGGAGCGCGGGAGCGACATCGTCGCGGGCGGCACCGACACGCACCTCGCGCTGGTCGACCTGCGCCCGCTGGGTGTCACCGGGCGCGATGCGGACGAGGCGCTGGAGCGCGCAGGCATTACCTGCAACAAGAACGGCGTACCGTTCGACCCGCTGCCCCCGGTCAAGACCAGCGGTATCCGCGTCGGCTCGCCCGCCGGAACGACGCGCGGCTTCGGCTCGGCCGAGTTCCGCGAGATCGGTTACATGGTCGCGGACGTGCTCGATGCACTCTCGGCCAAGGGCGAGCATGGCGACCCGGCGGTCGAGGCGCAGGTGCGCGGGCGAGTACGTGAGCTGTGCGCGCGCTTTCCCATCTATGAAGGGTAACTCAGATGTCGACGTTCGATGACAAGGCTGCCGAGGTGCGGAGCACGGTC
>CAXSEO010000461.1:0-2956 GCA_964235525.1 uncultured Sphingomonas sp.
GTTGCCGTTGATCGTGCCCGCGGATGAATCGATCTGACTGTTGAAGTAGTAACCGCTTGGCGAACTCGCCACCACGTTGCCATTGATGGTGCCCGCATTGGTGAGTAACAACTGAGTACCGGAATTGATCGCAGTCCCGCTTGACGCCGAAATCTTGCCACCTGCTGCATTCGTGATCTTTACGAAGTTTCCCGCCAGCGCCGGACCACCTCCGGTGTTACTGATAACGCCGGAGTTGCTCATCGCGGCATTCGTCTGCGGCAGATTGACGATCGTGCCGTTGGCCGATGCCGACGTGATCGTGCCGGTGTTGGTCCACGTTCCAGACTGAAGATACGGATTGTACGTCGTGCCTGGATTCACCGCGCTGTTCGAGCCGCCGTTGATCGTGCCGGCGTTGGTCAGCGTTCCCACCGGTGCCGCGATGCCGCCGATGAAGCCACCGCTGCCGTTGATGATCGAGGTGAAACCGTCCAGCGACGGATTGCCAACAACCAGTGCGGCACCGCCCGTCCCCGTCAGCGTGCCGCTATTGACGATCGTCGCAAAGGCGCCGCCGACGCTGCTGGCGCCGCTCTGCTGCAACGAGACCGCGTTGACGCCGGTGATGCTGCCGCCCGCCGCGACTGAGAGCGTCAACTGGGTGTTCGGCCCGTAATTATAGCTGCTGCCGTTCGCGGGGCCGCTGTAGACCAGGAGACCGGAGTTCGGGCCGCCCTGCACCTGCCCGGAGACGTTCACGGCGTCCCGGTTCACATTGCCGTTCGTCACCGGGACATTGATCGTGATTGCGGGCCGAGTGGTCGCACTCACCACCGCGCCCGCGGAGACGTTCAGCGTCGTCCCCGGCGTCGTCACCGCGATGCCGTTCGGCACCGTTCCCGTGCAGGTCGTGGTCCCGTTCGTCACGGTCGGGTCGGGCGCGCATTGCGCGAAGGCAGGCGAAGCGCATACCGCTCCCAGCGTCGCCGCGCTTGCGCCACTCAGCGCCAGCCACCAGACGCGCGACCGCGCCCGCTTCCCCTGCCCACCCATGTTTCGCCCCCCAGCCCCGCGACGATCGTCGCGGGGCTTCGATCGCGGAAATGATCCAAGCTGTCCAGTCCAGTTGTGGGCATCGTGCCACGGAGGCACGACACCTTCCCCCTGAAGGGAAGCGGCCGGTTCGAGCCGCTTCAGGTCATCACCCTGGAAGAAACGCCAGCCCGCAACCCGGCGCAGGCGATGCTGGCGGGGCTCGAAGCACGAGTCACGACCCACTCCCGGCTCGGGAAGGGAAGGTCCGTTTGAGAGTAGCTGGTCAGACAACGTGACGGCGGTCGTTCGGTGACGATCGCCCCTCGCGACCCCCGTTGACGGCGAGGCGAAGGACGTGGCAGTGACGCTCGCGTTGAGGACTTCGTGCAGTCGGCGTGAAAGCTCGGTCGACGTCGCCAAGTCCTTGATCTGCGGGTGTAGCTCAATGGCAGAGCAGAAGCTTCCCAAGCTTACGACGAGGGTTCGATTCCCTTCACCCGCTCCCGGCCGCACGAACCATAGTTGATCGGCTGCTTGATCAACGATCCGGCTGGCGACACTGGCCGTCAGGCTGGCGCGCGACGGCCCTGCCCTCGTCGATCAGCGGGATCGGAACCGATCGATCACGATGGATATCGCCACGCATTCGCGATGATTGACAACTCCTCCAGCACGGCGGCCGTCCGCCGTGGCGCGAGCGTTCGGCGCAATCGAGCGCCGTACATGATCGTTTCCGGCATTCGCCACGCCTCAAGCAGTTCGACGACCCGACCGGCGCGAAGATCCTCCAGGCCGCACCACGCGGGCAGCCACGCGATGCCAAGCCCGTGCACGACCATGCTCCATATGGTCGTCATGTCCTCGACCACCAGGCGATTGCGCGGGACGTGCTTGATCGTGTCGCCATTGCTGCCCGGCCGGCAGAATTGCCATGCCATCAACTGGCCCGTCGCCGCATCGCGGAAGCCGATCTGATGATGACGATCGAGATCGTCGGGTTCGTCGAGCCCGCCCATGGCATCGAGATAGCGCGGCGAGGCACACAGGAGCCACGGGAAGGTAATCAGCTTATGGGTGACGAGCCCGGGCTGACCGTCGGGCGAGCCATGGCGGATCGCGATATCAACGCCTTCATCGGCCAGGTCGAGCCGGGCATCGTCGATCTTCAGGTCGAGGTCTATGCCGGGATTGGATCGCAACAGGGCAGGCAGGTTCGGCGCCAGGCATGCGCGAACCAGCGGCCCGGGCGCGCTCAGCCGGACTCGCCCGGTCATGCCGCCCTCCGCGGCTTGTGCGAGCATCGCCTCCAACCGCTCGACATCCCGGGTCAAGTCGCGCGCCGCCTCGATCAGCCGCTCGCCGTCATCGGTCAGCGAGATCGCATGGGTTGTCCGGTGCAGCAGGCGCACGTTGTTGCCGCGCTCGAACCGGGCGACCGCCTTGGACAAGGCCGAGGTCGAAACACCCTGCCGGCGCGCCGCTTCGGCGAACGATCCGGCTTCGACGACACGCAGGAACGCGAGCAGGTTCAGCACGGATTGGGAAGGCGGCGTTGCCATGACGGCAACATAGATCGGCCTTCGCGCGCACTTCAAGAGCGCTTTCGAGCGGTAGACATCAGGTACCGGAACACGTGAACCGGAGACAAAGAAATGGCCGACACCGCCTATCTCGCCACCTGGAAAACGTATCAGTCGGCCTGGGCCGCGATGCCGGACAACGACCGCCGCGCGTTGCTCGAGCGAAGCGTCGCGTCGGACGCAACCTACAGCGACCCGGGCTCGCTCTGCCAGCGGCTCGACGAACTGATCGCGAAGATCGAGGGCTCGCAGGCGAAGATGCCGGGGGCGACCTTTCGCAACGACTCCTGGCTCGAACATCACGGCCAGGGCCTGTCGGGCTGGACGATGCTCGACAGCGACGGGAAGCTGGTCGCGAC
>CAXSEO010000462.1:0-2945 GCA_964235525.1 uncultured Sphingomonas sp.
GGGCGATGCTCACCACCCATCCCTTCGACGACGATCACCTGCGCGAGGAGTGCGGGGTGTTCGGCGTGTCCGGCTCCGATGGCGGCGCGGCGGCTTTGGTCGCGCTCGGGCTCCACGCGCTCCAGCACCGCGGGCAGGAGGCGGCGGGGATCACCAGCTGGGATGGCGCGCAGTTCCACACCCACCGTGCAATGGGGCATGTCGCGGGCAATTTCGACCGCGACGACATCATCCGCGCGCTGCCCGGCGCGGCCGCGTGCGGGCATGTCCGCTACGCCACCACCGGCGACACCACGCTCCGCAACGTCCAGCCGCTCTACGCCGAGCTCGCCAGCGGCGGCTTCGCGATCGCGCACAACGGCAATCTTTCCAACGCCGCGCGACTCCGGCGCGAGCTGGTCCGGCGCGGCGCGATTTTTCAGTCGACGTCGGACACCGAGGTGATCATCCACCTTGTCGCGACGTCCAGCTACCGAACGCTGCTCGACCGATTCATCGACGCCTTGAAGCAGATCGAGGGCGCCTACTCGCTTGTGGTGATGACGCCCGAGGGCATGATCGCGTGTCGAGACCCGCTCGGCATCCGGCCGCTGGTGATGGGGCGGCTCGATGACGCGGTGATTATCGCGTCGGAGACGGTCGCGCTCGACGTGGTCGGGGCGGAGTTCGAGCGTTCGATCGAGGCGGGCGAGCTGGTGATCATCCGCGGCCACGAGGTGAAGTCGATCCGGCCGTTTCCGCCACAGGCCGCGCGGCCGTGCATCTTCGAGTGGGTGTATTTTTCGCGCCCCGACTCGATCAGCGGCGACCACTCGATCTACGATGTTCGCAAGGCGATCGGCGCGCAACTGGCGATCGAGTCGCCGGTCGAAGCGGACCTCGTCATTCCGGTTCCCGACTCGGGCGTCCCCGCCGCGATCGGCTATGCGCAGCAATCGGGCATTCCGTTCGAGCTCGGCATCATCCGATCGCATTATGTCGGGCGCACCTTCATCCAGCCGGGCGACAAGGTCCGCCACTTGGGCGTCAAGCTCAAGCACAATGCCAATCGCGCGCTGATCAAGGGCAAGCGGGTGGTGCTGATCGACGACTCGATCGTGCGCGGCACCACCAGCCTCAAGATCGTGCAGATGATGCACGAGGCGGGCGCGGCGGAGGTGCATATGCGGATCGCCTCGCCGGCGATGCGGCACAGCTGCTTCTACGGCGTCGACACGCCCGAGCGCGCCAAGTTGCTCGCCGCCAAGCTTGACTTGGGCGGGATGACCGACTTCGTTCACGCCGACAGCCTCGCGTTTGTGTCGATCGATGGGCTCTACAAGGCGCTGGGCGAGCCCGGCCGCCCCGCGATCCGTCCCGGCCATTGCGACGCCTGCTTCACCGGCGACTATCCGACCACGCTGACCGACCAGGACGAGAATGCGGAGGTGGACCAGTTCGCGCTGTTGGCGGAGCGGGTGGCGTGAAGCCGTTCAACGGCCAGCTCGCGCTGGTCACGGGCGCGAGTCGCGGGATCGGCGCGGCCACCGCGCTCGCGCTCGCCGCAAAGGGGGCGCATGTGGTGCTGACCGCGCGCGACCCGGATGCGCTGGAAGCGGTGGAACAGGCGATCTTCGACGCGGGCGGCTCGGCGACGATCGCGCCGCTGGACTTGACCGAGCCCGACAGCATCGCCCGCCTCGCCGCCGCCGTGCGCGAGCGGTGGAGCGCGCTCGACATCATGGTCCTAAACGCCGCCCGGCTCGGCAGCCTGTCCGCCGTGCCCGCGATCGACCCCAATGAGATGGCGGCGGTGCTGACGCTCAACGTCAGCGCGCAGGCCGCGCTATTGGCCGCGTTCGACCCGCTGCTGCGCCGGTCGATGGATGCTCGGGTGATCGGGGTCACGTCGAGCGTCGCGCGCAAGCCACGGGCGTTCTGGGGGCTGTACGGCGCGAGCAAGGCGGCGTTCGAGACGCTGCTCGGCGCTTACGGCGACGAGATGGAGGGCCTGGGTCGCGTTCGCGTTGCGATCGTCGACCCCGGCGCGACCCGCACCCGGATGCGCGCGGACGCCTTTCCGGGCGAGGACCCGGACTCGGTCAAGGACCCGCGCGTTGTTGGCGAGCGGATCGCCGCACTGGCGGGCGAGCCGTTCGCGAGCGGCTGGTTCGAGCGGGTTCAAGGCTGACGGTTGACCAGCGTCACTTGCATCACGTCGATGCCGCCGCCCCGGAAGCCGCCTTCGCAGTACATCAGATAATAACGCCAGAGCCGGACGAAGCGCGCGTCGAACTGCGGGGGCAGCGCTTTCCGCGCCGCCGCCGCATCGAACCGTTCGCGCCAGTTCCGGAGCGTTTCGGCATAGTCCGCGCCGAACCGCTGCTCGTCCCGCCACTCAAACCCCGCCGCCTCCGCGATCGCGCGGAACCGCGATGCCGATATCAGCACCCCGCCCGGGAACACATAGCGCTGGATGAAGTCGACGTTGCGCCGGTATCGCTCGAAGATCGCGTCGTCGATGGTGATGAACTGGAGCGCCGCGCGTCCGCCCGGCTTGAGCACGCGCGCGATCGCCTGGAGGAAGGCGGGCCAATATTCCTCGCCCACCGCTTCGACCATCTCGATGCTGGCGACTGCGTCATAGCGGCCGGTGACGTCGCGGTAATCGGTCAGCGTCACCTCCACGCCCGCCAGCCCGGCGCGCGCGATCCGCTCCTCCACCGCGCGCCGCTGTTCCGCCGACAGCGTGATCGCATGGACCAGCGCGCCCGCCCGCGCCGCCGCTTCGGCGAACGAGCCCCAGCCGCAGCCGATCTCGAGTACGCTGTCGCCAAGTCCTGCCCCGGTCCGGTCGAGGATCGCCGCCAGCTTGCGCCCCTGCGCCACCTCCAGCGACTCCGGCCCGGGGCCGAACATCGCGCGGGAATAGGTCAGCGTCTCGTCGAGCCACGCGCGGTAGAAAT
>CAXSEO010000463.1:0-2942 GCA_964235525.1 uncultured Sphingomonas sp.
CTCCGAACACCCCGACGAGCTCGTCTCGGTCGAGGATGACTACGGCGGCAAGGCGAGCCCGGCCGATTACCTGTCCGGGTTCGAGGCGTTCGTGCGCGCCAACATGAACGCGGTTCCCGCGCTGATCGCCGCGACGCAGCGACCGCGCGACCTGACCCGCGCCGAGCTCAAGGAGATCGCGGTGCTGCTCGACGACAAGGGGTACTCCGAGGCGCGGTTGCGCCAGGCCTATGGCCGCGTCCGCAACGCGGATATCGCCGCGCACATCATCGGCTTCGTCCGCCAGGCCGCGATCGGCGACCCGCTGGTGCCGTACGAGACGCGGGTCGAGAACGGGGTCGCGCGCATCCTGGCCGGGCGCGCGTGGACCGCCGAGCAGCGCCGCTGGCTCCAGCGCATCGCCCGCGCGCTCCGCGAACAGCCGGTCGGCGACCCGGCGATGCTGGCCGAGCCGCTGTTCGCGCAGAATGGCGGCTTCCCGGTGATCGACCAGGCGTTCGACCACCGGCTGGGCGAGGTGCTGATGGACCTGAACGCGGCGATATGGGAGAGCGCAGCGTGAGGGTCTGGCTCGAGAGACCCATACCCCCGACCGACTTCCTTCGTCACCCCGACCTAGTGCCGGGGTCCAACGGTGTCCGCGTGCTTGCGTCCCGCACGTCCGCACCACGTTGGGTGCCGGAACAAGGGTGCCCAGCAAAGTAGTACTTTGCTGGGATCCAACGAGTCCGGCATGACGGATGTAAGTAACTTGAGGAACACCCGCCCATGAACCCCTCCGCCGATCTCGTGAACAAGCTGTGGCGGCTGTGCGCGCTGCTCCGCAAGGACGGGGTGACGTATCAGCAATACGTCACCGAGCTGACCTATCTGCTGTTCCTCAAGATGGCCGCCGAGCAGGGCGACGAGGCGAAGATCCCCGAGCCGTACCGCTGGTCCGCGATCAAGCGCGCCAACGAGGCGGACGTGCTGCAGCGCTATCGCCAGGCGCTGGTTGACCTCGGCGATCCGACCAAGGTCAGCGAGCGCAGCGTCACCGCGATCTTCCTCAACGCCACCACCGTCATCCGCACCCCCGCGATCCTGCGTCAGTTGATCGACGCGATCGACGCGCTGCACTGGTTCACCGCCGAGCGCGACGCGTTCGGCGACGCGTACGAGGGCCTGCTCCAGAAGATGGCGGAGGAGACCAAGCGCGGCGCGGGCCAATACTTTACCCCGCGCGTGCTGATCGACGTGATGGTGCAACTCACCCGACCCGCCCCCGGCGAGGTGATCCAGGACCCGGCGGCGGGCACCGGCGGATTCCTGATCGCCGCCGACCGGGCGATGAAGGCGGCCAGCGACGAGTATTTCGCGCTGTCCCCGCGCCAGCAGAGCTTCCAGCTGCACGAGGCATTGCGCGGGCTGGAGAACGTCCCCGACACGTTCCGCCTGCTGCTGATGAACCTCCACCTCCACAAGATCGACCCGAACGACATCGCGCTCGCCGACACGCTGTCGCCGACCGGCGCGGACGCGCGGTTCCGGCACGCCGACCTCATCCTCACCAACCCGCCGTTCGGCCCGGCGGGCGGGCCGCCGACGCGCGACGACCTGACCATCACCGACCGTGTCTCGTCCTATCAGCTGCCGTTCGTCGAGCATGTCGTCCGCGCCCTCTGGCTGGGCGGGCGCGCGGCGGTGGTGGTGCCGGACAACGTGCTGTTCGACGACGGGCGCGGCCGGCTGCTCCGCCAGCGGCTGATGAGCTGGTGCGACCTCCACACCGTGCTGCGGCTGCCGACCGGCATCTTCTACGCGCAAGGGGTGAAGACCAACGTGCTGTTCTTCACCCGCGCGGTCGAGGAAGCCCCGCGCGAGGACGCCACGCAAGCGGTGTGGATCTATGACCTCAGGACCGGCGCGCCCGCGTACGGCAAGACCAACGCGCTGCGGCGGGAAGATTTCGATGCATTCGTGCGCGCCTATGGCGATGATCCGCTGGGGCGGGGCGAGCGCGTCGATACCGGCGAGGCGGGCCGCTTCCGCCGCTTCACCCGCACCGAGATCGCCGCGCGGGGCGATAATCTCGACATCACCTGGCTCAAGGAAGCGGCGAGCGCGGAGGATGGGCTCGACACCCCCGAGGCGATCGCCGCCGCGATCGAGGCGCACCTGCTAGCCGCGCTGGAGGAGGTCGGCGGGCTGGTCGCGGAGCTGGGCGCGGCGGAGGAGCCGGTGCTGGCGGAGGCGGCGGCGTGAGGGGGAGTGCGTTGAGATTGGGCGAGGTGGCGGTGGACGGCGAGGATGCGGAAGCCCCCTTCCCCGCGACTTCGGTCGAAGCAGAAACACCTTCTTCCGTCACCCCGGCCGAAAAGCCGGGGTCCCGCTTGGCGGCGACCTTAGAGCGATGGCCGCTCCCGAACAGCTGGCGCTGGGCAGAAGCGGCAGAGATCGCCACCATCGTCGGCGGTGGTACGCCGTCAACAAAAGATGACGCAAACTTTACGGAGTCCGGCAGCGGCGTGCCTTGGATTGGGCCTGCCGATCTTACCGGCTATGCTGACCCCTACATTGGCCGTGGGCGACGCGATCTGACCCGAGCGGGTCTGGCGGCGTCAGGCGCGACGGTTATGCCCAAAGGAACAGTCCTTTTCTCATCGCGCGCGCCGATCGGCTATTGAGCGATTGCCGCGAACGACCTGAGCACCAATCAAGGCTTCAAGAGCTGGATATGCGCGACCGGGATCGTCCCCGAATACGTCCGCTACTACCTTCTGTCCTCGACCGAGTACGTCGACAGTCTCGCGAGCGGCACGACGTTTCGAGAGGTTTCGGGGAAGCGCGTTGCTGGCATCGCGTTCCCCCTACCCCCCACAGCCGAACAGCGCCGCATCGTCGCGAAGCTGGACGCGCTGACCGCCCGCCTCACCCGCGCCCGCGGGGAGCTTGACCGGGTG
>CAXSEO010000464.1:0-2932 GCA_964235525.1 uncultured Sphingomonas sp.
ACGGGCGCGCTCGCCTCGCGGCTCGACGGGCTGACCGAGGTCGCGGGGGCGGCGACGGGGAGGGCGCGGGTGACGCTCGACCCGACCGAGCGGCACGGGTTTGAGTATCAGAGCTGGCTCGGCTTCTCGCTGTTCGCCGACGGCGCGCGCGGCGAGGTGGGGCGGGGCGGGACCTATACGCTGCTGCACGAGAACGGCGCGGAGGAGGCCGCGACCGGCTTCTCGCTCTACGCCGAGCGGTTGCCCGTCGCGCCCGAGGCGGACGCGCGTCGGCGGTTGTTCGTGCCGCTCGGCACCCCGCGCGAGGCGAGCGCCGCCCTGCGCGCGGAGGGCTGGGTCACCGTGACGGCGCTGGACGCGGGCGACACGCCCGAGGCGCAGCTGTGTACGCATGTGTTGCGGGAAGGCGCGGCGGAGGCGATCGGCTGAGCGGCGGCTGCAATCTGGCGTGCCGCCCCTTCGTGCTCAGCGGAAGTCCGGACGGATCGCGATGGCGCGGCAGGTGGCACCACGCGGCGGGACGCTGGGGGCCTGTTTCAGATACACGGTTGCTCCCCCGTCCGATATCGACGGTCGGTACCGGGCAAGCAGATCGCGTATCCGCGCGTCGGACCGGGTAAACGCCTCGTAGCTGAAGTGCGTGCCCTGCAGCGCAGGTGAGCGGGACGGGTCATCAAACAGGATCGCGTCGGGCGGATGGCACCAGAGATCGGCGGCGATCATATCCAGCGTCCGGCGGCGCACCAGCAGGCCTTCGGGCGAGGCGGTCGCGCCTTCGCCGTCGCGGGCGATCTTCGGCGTCGTCCATAGCCCCATCGTACGCATCGGCCAGACAAAGCGGTGGGTCTCGACCAGCGGAAAGGCCAGCCAGCTGTGGGCGGAGATGATCGCCACAGTGCTGCCGGGCGAAAGCTGCTCCAGCGCCGCCGTTGCCCTGCCCGCGCGGACGGGGCTGAAGGGGCCAAGCACGAAGCCGGTTGCGATCATCAGCGCCAACGTCACCACGAGCAGCGGGTGGCGGATCGCGCTCGCGACCCCGGCGCCGCGCACCAAGACGCACCAGATCGCCCAGCCAAGCATCGCCGTCACCGGGAGCGCGTGGTAGGCGAAACCCTTGCCTTGCGCGAAGTAGATGACTCCCAGCGCCAGCGCGGTAACGATGGCCGCCTGCGCGTCGATCGGCAGGCCGCGGCGGGCGTTGAGGAGAGCAAACGTCGCCAGCAGCCAGGTGGGCATCCAGAGGTTCAACAGCAGCGACGAGAACGGCGGCGAGAACGCTCCATAAGCGAGGCGCGCCATCGGCACGGCCAGGCGAAGATAATCCGGCGCGAACAACAGGATCGACACGGCGTACAACGTCGCGACTACCGACAGCATCAGCAATTCGGGACGCAGCGGTCGCCACGACCGGCGCTGGGCCAGCGCGAGCCACAGCTCCAGCGCCAGCGGGATCAGCGCGAAGTGCGGCTTCAGCGCGAAACCGTAGCCGGCATAGAGCCCGACCCCGGCGGCGAGCCTTGCCGATACCGGACGCGCACCCCGACGGTATGCCAGCAGCGCCGTGTACGGCAGCGCGCCGATCAGCATCAGATGCTCGCGTTCGGCGAAGTCGTGCAGCGGGAGCAGGCAAAGCAGGGGCGCGAGGCCCGCCAGCAGCAGGACCCGTTGTCCGGGCTCGCCTTTGAGCAGGCTCGCCATCAGCCCCAGCGCCAGCGTGGCGCGGAGCATCACGGCGGCCACGACGACGTGACTCGCGTCGACCCGCAGCAGGTCCGCCAACGCGGAAATCGGGACGGCTTCCCAGAACCACAGCGGCGGATTGACTTCGACGATGCCGCGATAGAGCGATGCGCCACCGCGAAGCTGACGCGCGATCCAGTACTGCCAGCTTACATCGTTGTTGAGCGGGATCCACCATCCCGCCCAGCACGCAAGGACGAGCAGGGCCGGTAATGCCACCCAGAGCGAGCCGGGCGCGCGCGCGACGGGCGGTCGGAAGGTGTGCGCCGGTGGGGCCGCGAGCTCCATGGCGGCGGTTTAAGGGTAAATCTTTAGCAGGGGGTTACTCGCAGGCGGGTGACAGTCGTGCACCGAAGCGCGATTGATCTTGTTCTCAAGTTCGCCGGACATCTCGTCTCGTTCGACACCTTGCCCGAAACAAGCGCGGCGACACGCCCGAGGCGCAGCTGTGTACGCATGTGCTGTTCGAAGGAGAGGCGCGAGCGCTTTAGCGCTTGGGCACTACCGTGAGCTGGTATGGCACATACAACAGCACGTCTGTCAGCCCGGCGCGGGACCACTCCACCGGGCGCTCCAATCCGCGCGCTTCGACTGCATAGTCCGAGCCAAACCGCGCGGCACTGGCTTTGGCATCTTCGGCGACCAAGGCCACGATCGCTGAACGGTATTGGTCGGGACGCACCACCGACAAGGTTAGATCATCACTGGTGTCCAGCAAGGCGCGGCCAACCGGCGTGACCGACTTCACAAAACTGTCGATGCGGTCGATCACCGCCTTCGCGTCCGCGCCATTCCCAAGCGAGGCTTTTACCAGAAAGGTCAGCTTTTCGGAATCGGGTCGGTCGTCCTTCTTGAGGGTCAGATTGCGGTAATTGGCGAGCGTGAGCGGCTCGACCACGGTGTCTCCAGTCGCGAGTTGAAGCCCGCGCCGAGCCGCTACTTCGATTGCATTCTTGACTGTCGCGAACATCTCGGCGTGGCGGGCAAACGGATCGCGCGTATCGCCGGTAACCGTCACTTCCTGGACAGCGAAGTCCGCCCGACGGGTAAGCCCCACCGCAGGCGTTCGGTCGTCAAACCCATCTGCTTCTCGGCGGGCGGCAGTAACGATGATCTCTTGCTGGCCCAGACTGGCCTGCGCCAGCGCGGGTGCCGGAACGAGCGCCAATACGAGCGGCGCAATCCGTCGAAT
>CAXSEO010000465.1:0-2932 GCA_964235525.1 uncultured Sphingomonas sp.
TGGTGACGATCACGCGGCGCGCGCGGGCGGCGCGCAGATCGATGTGATTTACGCCCGCGCCGAAATTGGCGATCAGCTTGAGGCGGTCGCCCGCGCCCGCGATCAGGCCCGCGTCGATCTCGTCGGTGACGGCGGGCACCAGCACGTCGGCATCCGCCATCGCCGCCGCGAGCTGGTCGCGGGTGAGTGGCGTGTCGGCGCGGTTGAGCGTGGCGTGGAACAGCGCCGCCATCCGGTCCATCACCGGGTCGGGCAGCTCGCGGGTGACGACCACCTTGGGCGGCGCGGTGCGTCGATTTGGCATTGGATGGGAGTGGCCGACCCCCCGCACGGCGTCAACGGGCATTGAAGCGCGCGGGTCGTGCGCGCACAAGGGGGCGATAGGGGGAGAGAAGCGTATGCGTATCGGCTTGCTGGCCTTGGTGGTCGCGATCGCGGCGGCTCCGGTAGGAGCGCTCCCGGTAAGGAAGCCGCCCTACTGGGCGTCGATCTCGGCCGCCAAGGCGCGGATGCGGACCGGGCCGGGGCGGACTTATCCTGCGAGCTGGCTGTACCAGCGACAGGACCTGCCGGTGCACGTGCTGGCGGTTTACAAGGAATGGCGCAAGGTCGAGGACCCGGGCGGGACACAGGGCTGGATGCTCGCCAACCTCCTGTCAGAGCAGCGCACCGCCTTCGTGCCGAGCGGCCCGATCGAGCTGCGCGAGCAACCGCGTGGCGACGCGCGCGTGGCGTGGCGCGCCGCCCCGGGCGTGGTCGGGCGGCTGAGCGCGTGCGCGAACGGTTGGTGCCAGCTCGACGTCCACGGGCAGAAGGGGTTCGTCGAGCAGGGGCGGTTGTGGGGATCGGATGCGGGCGAGGCGGTGCCTTGAGCTAAGCGATCGGACGGATAGATATCAGGCGTTCGAGCAATATGCTCTGCGCGCCTGACGGGCCAGCTACCGTCGCACGACGGCCACAAATCCGCACCTCAAAAAACGCCTCCTTACCAGATGCCAAAATCTGCTTCACACGCGGGTCTCGACTGGTCTCGTCATTAAGTTCTGCGCCAATACGGGTTGCTTCTTCGATCGAATAGCGCCCATGTCCATGTTCAATAAACACTGAAGTCTCAAGACCCACGACCCAAATGCCCGTCATCTCCCGGACTGGAAAGCGTTGGTAGCACCGAGGATGACTGATGAAGTAACGATGGCCATGTATCTGAACCACACACTGATCCAGCAGCTTAGAAATCCTTCGTTGTTTCGCGTCGGGGCTTTCCTGGACAGTGAGCGCCAATCCAATGACGAAAATCGGCAACACAGGAATACTCCTCTATCTCGAAGGCCGATGACCTGTACGCCCGACCAACAGCCCGTAGTGGGTTTGTATAAACCCCAAGGTCGCATGAAACAAATTGAACTCAAGGTCTGCCCAGTCGGTGTAGCCAGACTCAGGATAGGTGCCAGGGTGCGTATGATAACTCGCAACCGCCAGATCGTTGTTTAACAACGGTTCCAGTCTGTACGAGTCGTCGGTAGTTCGTTGCTTTCCCTTCCAGATACGAAGGTTGTAAAGTTCACCGCGCTTGTTTTCGTATATGAAAAATGAGTGCTCGCAACCGTCGGACAGCGTGAGCCTCCATGCGTAGCGCATCGCATGGACTAGCTTAGGGCTATTCATGACCCGCGTCGCCAAGGCTCGATCGGCCGAAGTAAGCGGGTCGAAGACGAATAGCTGGTCGTTCTTTTTCGGATCTGCAACAGCCATAACGACCCTTCTGTTACAGCAGTTACCCCATCATCTCCACCGCGATCGCGGTGGCTTCGCCGCCGCCGATGCACAGCGCCGCAACCCCGCGCTTGCCGCCGGTGCGCTCGAGCGCGGCGAGCAGCGTGGCGATGATCCGCGCGCCCGATGCACCGATCGGGTGGCCGAGTGCGGTCGCGCCGCCGTTGACGTTCACCTTGGCGTGCGGGACGCCCAGATCGTGCATCCACGCCATCGGCACACAGGCGAACGCCTCGTTGATCTCGAACAGGTCGACCTCGCCCACCGACCATCCGGTCTTGGCGAGCAGCTTCTTGACCGCGCCGACCGGAGCGGTGGTAAAGCGCGCGGGCTCCTGCGCGTGCGCGGCGTGCGCGACGATGCGGGCGACCGGCTTCAGCCCTTTCGCCGCCGCCGCCGCCTCGCTCGCGATCACCAGCGCGGCCGCGCCGTCGGAGATGGAGGAGGAGGAGGCCGCCGTGATCGTGCCCTCCTTCGCGAACGCCGCCTTGAGCATCCGGATCTTGTCCGGGTCGCCGCGCGCGGGCCCTTCATCGGCCGTCACCACTGTGTCGCCCTTGCGCCCGCGCACCAGCACGCCGACGATCTCGGCGTCGAACGCGCCATCCTCCTGCGCGCGGCGGGCGCGGGCGAGCGACTCGATCGCGTAATCGTCCTGCGCTTCACGCGTCAGCTGATACTCGCGCGACGTGTCCTCGGCGAAGGTGCCCATCGAGCGGCCGGACTCGTACGCGTCCTCCAGCCCGTCGAGCATCATATGGTCATAGGCGGTGTCGTGTCCGACGCGCGCGCCGGCGCGATGCTTCTTGAGCAGGTAGGGCGCATTGGACATGCTCTCCATCCCGCCCGCGACGACGATCTCGGCCGACCCCGCCGCGATCATGTCGTGCGCGAAGATCGCCGCCTGCATTCCCGAGCCGCAGACCTTGTTGACGGTGGTCGCCTCGACCGAGGTGGGCAGCCCCGCGCCGATCGCCGCCTGACGCGCGGGCGCCTGACCCAGCCCGGCAGGGAGCACGCAGCCCATGAACAGCTTGTCGATCGCCGCCGGCTCCACCCCGGTGCGCTCCACCGCGCCCTTCACCGCCGCCGAGCCGAGCTCGGTTGCGCTTACACCCGCAAGCGCGCCCTGGAACGCGCCCATCGGCGTACGGGCGTA
>CAXSEO010000466.1:0-2929 GCA_964235525.1 uncultured Sphingomonas sp.
CTGTGCGAGGAACGACAGCATCGCCACCAGCACCGACCCGATCACTACCCCCGACGAGGTCAGCCGGGTGCGCCAGAACGGCGCGGAGGACGTCGTTCCATAGGCGCGGCGGAAAATGTCACGGATCGTCTCGACGAAGCCGCTCACCGTCCACAACCCGACCAGCCCGCCCAGCCACAGCAGACGACCCGTACGGGCCGCCAGCACGTCCGCGATCGGCTTCTGAAGCAGGGCGGACACGTCGCGCGGCATATAGCGAAGAAAGGAGCCAACCGCGCGCTGCGTTTCCGCGCTCTGCCCGAACAGCGAGAGGAGGGCGGCGGCGGTGATGAAAAACGGGAACAGCGTCATCAGCGCGAGGTAGGCGAGGTTGCCCGCGTGGATGAAGCCGTCGTTGAACACGCCCGTCCCGGCGCGCTTCAGCACCTCGAAGAAGCGGCTGCCCGGGCCGAGCCGCCCGAGCTCGCGACCGAACCGGCCGGGCTCGGTCGCGCGCGCCTCCGGGGTCAGCGCGGAGGCGCTGCCGGTCGTATTGGAGGCGGGCGAGCTGCTCACGCCGGTGTCAGACGCCCATCGACGCGCGCGGGTTCCCGCCTTTGCCCGACCAGATTTCGACGAAGCGGGTCAGCTCGGGGTCGTCGGCGGGCAGGTCGACCATCAGCGTCACCAGCTGGTCGCCGCGTCCGCCGTCCTTCCTGCTGAACCCCTTGCCCTTGAGGCGCAGCGTCCGGCCGGAGGTCGCGCCCTTGGGGACGGTGAGCATCACCGGCTTGTCCGCGGTCGGCGCGCGCACCTTGCCGCCCAGCACCGCCTCGTCGAGCGTGATCGGCAGCTCGACGCGGATGTCGTCGCCGTCGCGGGTGAAGAAGCGGTGCGGGGCAATCTCGACCGTGATGATCGCATCGCCCGCGCCGCCGGGGCCGGGCTCGCCCTTGCCCGCCAGCCGCATCTGCGTGCCGGTCTCGACCCCGACTGGGAGCTTGAGGTCGACTGCCGCGCCGTCGCCGAGCGTGATCCGCTGCGGTGCCTGGGTCGCGGCGTCGGTGAAGGGCACCTGCAAGCGATAAGCGATGTTCGCGCCCTTGACGGCGGGGCGGCGGCCGAAGCCGCCGAACCCGCCCGAAAACCCGCCCGCGCCGCCGCCGCGCGGTGCGCCGCCCTGGCTGAACAGATTCTCGAACAGGTCGGACACGTCGACATTCTCGCCGCCGAACTCGAAGCCTGGCGCGCCCGCGCCCGCGCGGCCCCCCGCCGCGCCGGGTCGCGCGCCGCCGCCGAAACCGAACGGCGCGGCCGGGTTGCCGTCGCCGTCGATCTCACCGCGGTCGAAGCGCGCGCGCTTGTCGTGGTCGGACAGCAGATCGTAGGCGTTGGTGACCAGGCTGAACCGCTCCGACGCCTTGGGATTGTCCTTGTTGCGATCGGGATGCAGCTCTTTCGCGAGCTTGCGATACGCCTTCTTGATCGCGGCGTCGTCGGCGGTCCGTGCGACGCCCAGTGTTTGATATGGGTCTGCCATCGGTGCCCCGGATGATTGGTGTAGCATCCATGTGGGACGGTTTCGCCGCCACGGCAATGAATGAACGCGGCAGCGCGGTCGTTCGTTGGGCTGGCTGAAGGAGATCAATGATGAGCGACACGCAACCCAATCAGGCGATGCCGGGCGCCGATGGCCACAAGGGCGAGAACACCGGCATCGACGCGCCGGGCGGGAAGACGGGCGGCGGCGAGAGCGGGGGCGGCGGCTATCCCAACCCGCAGACCGGCAAGCCCGGCCATGGCGGCGGCTTCATGGGCCATGGCGGGCAGACCCACATCGACTATTCGGGCACCGGCGCGAAGGGGGATGGCGAAGAGGGCAACGACAACGCCGCGACGGGAGCGAAGGTGGAGGAGTAGAACTCGGACAGCGTGACGGATTTGGAAACCCGGTGAGCGCCTCGCGCCCGGTTTGGTACGGAATCAACCTTGATCGCAGGCCGCTCAACCCGGCAGCGGGACCGACTCCACATCCACGCTCACCTTCATCCGCTGCGCGCCCGACCCGAGCACCACGCCGTCGACCGGCGATCTCGGCGTAATCGCGGCCGATCGCCATCACGACATGGTCGCCCGCCATCCAGATGCCGTTGGTGGGATCGAGCCCCACCCAGCCATGCACCGGCCCGCACCACAGCAGCACCCACGCATGGGTCGCGTCCGCGCCGACCAGCCGCTCTTCGCCCGGCGGGGGCAGCGTGCGGATATAGCCTGACGCGTAAGCGGCGGGGAGCCCGGCGGCGCGCAGGCCGCTGATCATGATTTGCGCGAAATCCTGGCACACGCCCTTCCTCGCCCGGAACGCCTCGCGGGGCGGCGTGTCGACCAGCGTCGCGGTCGGGTCGAACACGAACTCGCGCTGGATACGCCGGGCGAGCGCGATGCCCGCCTCCAGCGCGGGGGCATCGGGCGGCAGGTCGGGCGCGCACCAGTCGGCGATCTCCGGGTCGAGCGGGATCAGCTCGGTAGGGTAGAGATACGCGGCGGGTCCGGCGGGTGAGCCGTCGCGGCTGTCGCGCGCCCATCGCGCGATGTCGGCGAGCGTAGGGTCGTCCGGCGCGGCATCGGCACCGGGCGATCGACCCGCACGCGCGAGGTGCTTTCGATGAGGTGGCGCACCGGCTCCTCGACGACGATGCGCGTGACGTGCGCCAGCCCCGCCTCCGCCAGCGCGGGATGGCAGCGGCCTGACGACGAGATGTGCAGCGCGTGTTCCTCGACCCGCTGCCTGGGCCAGTCGATCGGCTCCAGCCGGATGTTGCAGCGCGTGAAGCGGATCGCCGCCGCATAGTCGAACCGGGTGACGTGGACGATGTCGTATATCATGGATGCATCTTTCCGAGCGGTCGACGCGGGAGTGAATCCCGCGTCGTCGGACGGGTTCGCTGCG
>CAXSEO010000467.1:0-2896 GCA_964235525.1 uncultured Sphingomonas sp.
GCGCTCGACCGGCTGCGGGGGTTACGGGCGCAGGTGCCCGCGACGGTCCGCGCCGCCAGCGCGCGCGCGCTCGCCTTTGCCGCGCCGGGGCCGGAGCTGGTGGCGCTGTTCGCCGAGGAGGAACTGGCGGTCGCCGCGCCCGTGCTGCGGACCGCGCGGCTCGATGGCGCGGCGTGGCAGGCGCTGCTGCCCCGGCTCACCCCGGCGCAACGCTCGGTGCTGCGGCATCGCCGCGATCTGCCCGGAGAGGCGGCGCGGGGGCTGGAGCAGTTCGGCCCGGTCGACTTCGTGCTGTCCCACGATGCGCCCGCTAACGCAGCACCCGCGTCGGTCGAGCCACCGCCCGCGCCCGCCGCCGAGGTCGCGCTTCCGGTGATCGAAGAAGCCGCGCGCCGCGCCGACGCGTCCCCCGCCGAGCCGGTCGGCTTCCGCATCTCCGACCTGGTCGCGCGGATCGAGGCGTTCCGGCGCGATCGCGACACCGCGCCGCCTCCCGCCCCGGCGACCGCCGCCGCGACCAGCTTCCGTTACGAGACCGATGCAACCGGGGTGATCCGCTGGGTCGACGGCGTCGCGCGCGCGGCGGTGGTGGGGACCAGCCTTTCGCACCGCGCCGGGGAGCCGCCGCGGGTCGACGGGGTCGCGGCCGGCGCGTTCCGCCGCCGCGCCGGGTTCCGTGACGCGCGGCTGCTGATCGAGGGCGCGTCCCCCGCCGCCGGGTCGTGGCGGATCAGCGGCACGCCGATGTTCGACCCCGCCACCGGTCGCTTCACCGGCTATCGCGGTGGCGCGCGGCGTCCGCGCGGCGACGAGACCGCGCGCCCGCGCTCGCCCGCCGCCGACTCGGTGCGCGAGCTGGTCCACGAGCTGCGTACCCCCGCCAACGCGATCGCGGGGTTCGCCGAGCTGATCGAGAGCGAGATGCTGGGCGCGGTGCCGCCGGTGTATCGCGCGCAGGCGGGCGAGATCCGCGGCGCGGCGGCCGAGCTGATCGGCGCGATCGACGATCTCGACACCGCCGCGCGGATCGAGGGCGACGCGCTGGAGCTGCGGCCCGCGCCGACCCCGCTCGCGCCGCTGCTCGACCGCGTCGTCCACGACCTCGAGCCGCTGGCGAGGCTGCGCGGCGCGGCGATCGCGCTCGCGCCGGTGCCGCCGCTGATCCTCGATGTCGACGACCGTGCCGTCGACCGCCTGTTCGGTCGCCTGCTGTCCGCGCTGGTGTCGAGCTGCGCGCGCGGCGAGCGGCTGGAGGTGCTGGCGATGCGCGAGTCGGAAGCCACGATCCGCGTCATCTTCGACCGACCCGCCGCGCTCGCCAACCTCGCCGTCGAGGGGCTGCTCTCCATCGACGCGGAGCGCGAGGCGAGCGCGCCCGGCGCGCCGCTGCTCGGCACTGGCTTCGCGCTCCGCCTCGCGCAGAACCTCGCGGTTGAGCTCGGCGGGGTGCTGGTGATCGAGGCGGAGCGCTTGACTTTGCGGCTGCCGGCGGTTGTTTCGTTCAAGATGGAGCAGGCCGCCCCCTACTGACATGGCGCAGCGCGGCTATCGCCCGCCGTCGCCCGCGCCCGACGCGCTGGTGCGCTGGCCCGAGGCGTGGGGCACGCGCTTCACGCTGTTCGTCGACACGGAGGAGGAGTTCGACTGGTCCGCCCCGCTATCGCGCCGCGCGCGGGCGGTGACCGCGATCGCGGCGCTGCCCGGGGCGCACCGGCGGTTCCGCGAAGCGGGCGTGCCCGTCACCTACATGGTCGACCACCCGGTCGCGACCGAAGCGGGGGCGGCGGCGCTGGTCGGCGAGATCGTCGCGAGCGGGGGCGCGAGCGTGGGGACGCAGCTTCACCCCTGGGTCAACCCGCCGTTCGCGGACCTGCCCGCGCCCGACGCGGGCTTTCCCGGCGCGCTGCCGCCGTCGCTGGAGGCGGCGAAGCTCGACGTGCTGACGGCCGCGATCACCCGGGCGTTCGGTACGCGCCCGCTTGCCTATCGCGCGGGCCGGTACGGGATCGGCGCGCGGACGGCGGCGCTGCTGGCGGAGCGGGGCTATCGCGTCGATAGCTCGATGCGCGCACGCTATGACTATGCGGCGGAGGGCGGGCCGGACTTCCGGGACATCGGCCCGGAGGCGTTCCACCTAGCGCCGGGGTTGATCGAGCTGCCGCTGACCACCGTGTTCACCGGGCGGTGGCGGGGGCGAGGGGCGGGGCTGTACCGGGCGGCGGGGCAGCTCCCGCATGGGCGCGGCGCGCTGGCGCGGCTGGGGCTGCTCGCGCGGGTGTCGCTGACCCCGGAGGACATGCCGCTGGCCGACGCGCGGGAGGCGGTGCGGGTCGCGGCGGGGGAGGGGGTGCGGGTGCTCAACCTGTCGTTCCATTCGCCGACGCTGGTGCCCGGGCACACACCCTACGCGCGCGACGCCGGGGACGTGGCGCGGTTCTGGCGCTGGTGGGACGGGGTGCTGGCGGAGCTGGCGCGGCTGGGGGTGCGCGCGGCGGGGCTCGACGAGGTGATTGCGGCGGCAGGGGCGAGTGCGCTACCGGACCCGGCGCGCGGGGGCCTGTAGCTCAACTGGTTAGAGCTGGCCGCTCATAACGGCTAGGTTGCGGGTTCAAGTCCTGCCGGGCCCACCGCGCGCTTGGCGCATCGCGGCAGCGAAGCTGGCGCGAAGACGCAGCGCGCGCGGCCGGCGGGTCGCGCAGCGAGCCCGTCCGACGACACGGGCTTTGCCCGCGGCGCGCTGGGAGGAGCGTACCTTCCGCGTCCGCCCGCGTCGCGATCAGGGTCTGATACTAACGGTAGCATCCCTGTTCCCCGGCGAGCCGGAGGCGACCGTAGGTCAACGCAGGGGTCCAGCAACGAAGCGTCGGCAGAGTGTCTTCCTCCTCGACAACGGTCC
>CAXSEO010000468.1:0-2894 GCA_964235525.1 uncultured Sphingomonas sp.
TCGGTCGAACCCCGCACATCCGGATGCAGCGGCTGTTCCCCAACAGCGAAGTGTGGATCAAGTCGGAGCGGTCGAACCCGGGCGGCTCGATCAAGGACCGGATCGCGGTGGCGATGGTCGAGGCGGCGGAGCGCGACGGCTCGCTCAAGCCCGGCGGCACGATCGTCGAGCCGACCAGCGGCAACACCGGCATCGGCCTGGCGATGGTCGCGGCGGTCAAGGGCTACAAGATCGTCCTGGTCATGCCCGAATCGATGTCGCTCGAGCGGCGGCGGCTGATGCTCGCCTATGGCGCGACCTTCGATCTCACCCCGCGCGAGAAGGGAATGCGCGGCGCGATCGAGCGGGCGATGGAGATCGTCGACCAGACGCCGGGCGCGTGGCTGTGCCAGCAGTTCGAGAACCCGGCCAATGTCGAGGTCCACACCCGCACCACCGCGCAGGAGATCCTGGAGGACTTCCGCGACACCCCGATCGACGTGATGATCACCGGCGTCGGCACCGGTGGGCACATCACCGGCGTCGCCGAGACGCTCAAGAAGGTGTGGCCGAACTTCAAGGCCTATGCGGTCGAGCCCTCCGCGTCGCCCGTGATCGCGGGCGGGCAGCCGGGGCCGCACCCGATCCAGGGGATCGGCGCGGGGTTCGTTCCCGCGAACCTCCACACCGACGCGATCGACGGCGTGATCGAGGTCGACGCCGCCGTCGCGAAGGACATGGCGCGGCGCGCGGCGCGCGAGGAGGGGATGCTGGTCGGGATCAGCTCGGGCGCGACGCTGGCGGCGATCCTGCAGAAGCTGCCCGACCTGCCCGACGACGTACGTGTGCTGGGTTTCAACTACGATACCGGCGAGCGGTACCTGTCAGTGCCCGACTTCCTGCCCGAGAGCTGACCCGAGCCTTGCCGAACAGAGTTCTTCACGCGATCCTGGTCGGGATCGCGGCGCTGGCGCTGCTCGTGCCGGCGCTGGTGGTTCGCTATGGCCCGCGCGTGGTGCCGCACGGGCGCGCGGTCGCGACGCTCCCGCAGCGGCGCGTCGTGCCTGCCGCCGAGCTGCCGGCGGTCGAGCCGGTCGCGCTGACGGACCTGTCCCCCGACGAGGCGCGCGCCTACAATGCGGACGTTCCCTTTTCCGACGCGGCCAACCCGCCCGCGCGCCCGTTCCGCCTCGGTGAGAACGCTGACGATCTGGCCCGTGCGCGCGACTGTCTCGCGGCGGCGGTCTATTATGAGGCGGGCGACGACCCGGCGGGGGAGCGCGCGGTGGCGCAGGTGGTGCTCAACCGCCTCCGCCATCCCGCTTTCCCGAAGACGGTGTGCGGCGTCGTGTTCCAGGGCGCGGAGCGGCGCACCGGCTGCCAGTTCACCTTCACCTGCGATGGCTCGCTCGCCCGCTACACGCCGACCGAGGCGTCATGGGCGCGCGCGCGGGCGATCGCGGCGGCGGCGTTGGGCGGCGCGGTGTACCGCCCGGTCGGCTGGGCGACGCATTATCACACCGATTACGTCGTCCCGTACTGGCAGGCGAGCCTCGACAAACTCGTCGCCGTCCACACACAATTATTCTATCGCTGGAGCGGCTGGTGGGGCACCCCGCCAGCGTTTAGCCGTCACCCGCAGCCGGGTGAGCCGGTGGTCGCCGCGCTCGCGCCGCTGTCGGAGGCGCATCGCGCTCTCGAGCCAGTCACGCCGGTTCCGGGCGAAGCGGACCCCCTCACTGCGACCGAGCCCGCCATCGCCGCCACCGCGACGGACACCCCCGACACTGACAGCTTCCTGGTCACGCTCCCCTCCTGGCTTGATCCCAGCCTTTACCCCGCTTTCGCCGCCAGGGCGTGCGGCGAGCGGCCGACGTGCAAATATGACGCCTGGATCGACGCGAAGAAGACGCCCAAGCACTTCCCGGTCGAGGCGGGCGACCTTGCGACCATGGTGTTCGGCTATTTGCGCGATCGCCCGGCGGGACTCGAGCGTAACTTGTGGAACTGCGCGGAGGTTAAACGCGCGGACCCGAAGCAGTGCCTCAAGGCGCAGGTGTTCCAACCAGTATCGATCGTGCCCCTTCCTTCTCAGGCAGCTGCCAACGCCCCTGAGCTGGGCGGCGTGCGGCGCAAGGGCGATGCCAAGCCGATCGCCGACAAGCCCTCCGTCCTGCCGCCAGCTACGCCGGTCCCGGATCAGGCAAGGCGCAACAACCGGTCGAAACAGCAGCCTTTGTCCCTTGGCGAAGGCCGGGGCCCAGCGTCACAGGCCGTCGTGGCTGGGCCCCGGCCTTCGCCGCGGAACCCCAATTCGGTAGAGATGCTGGCGTTGGCATACCGACGCTCGCCGGTATGCTTCTCACGCCGCCAGGAACATCTCCACCGGCAGTGCCATGACCGCCTCCGCGCCGCCCTCGATCTTGCGGCGGAGCGCGCCCGTCTCCGGCAGCACCCGCTCGGCGAAGAAGCGCGCGGTGACGAGCTTGGCGTCGAGGAACGCGGCATCGCCCTCGCCCGCTGCCTTCAGCAACGCCGCAGTGCGCGCCATCCGCAGCCACATCAGCCCTAGCGCGACCGCGCCCATCAGCTCCATATAGCTGTACGCACCCGCGCCGACATTGTCGGGGTTCTTCAGGCCGTTGCCCATGAACCACATCGTCGCCGCCTGCAGGTCGCTCAGCGCCTTGCCCAGCCGCGTCGCGATCTCGCCCGTCGCCGCGTCGCCCTGCGCCGCCGCCACTTCCTCGCCGACGATGCGGAACAGCGCCTGCACCGCGCGGCCCCCGTTCTGCGCCAGCTTGCGCCCGACCAGGTCCATCGCCTGCACGCCGTTGGTGCCTTCATAGATCATCGCGATCCGCGCATCGCGGACGTACTGCTCCATGCCCCACTCAGCGACATAGCCGTGCCCG
>CAXSEO010000469.1:0-2887 GCA_964235525.1 uncultured Sphingomonas sp.
GCCCATGTTCATGCCGTACCCGCCCGCGGGCGGGTGGAGGTGACAGGCGTCGCCCGCGAGCGCGATGCGCCGGTCGGCGTAGCGATCCGCGAGCAGCTCGCTCGCGGTCCACGTATCGGCGCTGAGCACCTCGTACGGCAGGTCGATGCCGGTGCGATCGCGGATCAGCGCCGCCGCTTCGTCCTTCGACAGCGACACGCCGGGCTTGGCGCCGCCGGGCGTGAAGAACCACAGGTCGCCCTCGTCCATCGGCCCCAGCGCGCTGAACCCGTCCTTGCCGATCTGCCAGTAGATCGCCGCCGGGCCGTGCCCGTGCGCCTCGGCGAGGCCCGGCGCGCGGAAGATGATGTTATAGTGGTGCGACAGACCGTGCCGCCCTTCCAGCTTCGCGCCGATCAGCTCGCGCACCGGGCTGCGCGCGCCATCCGCGCCGATCAGGTAGCGCGCGCGCACCTCATACTCGCCGTCCGTCTCCGAGCGCAGCGTCGCCGTGACCTGCTCGTCATCCTGCCCGGCGGTGACGAAGCCCGTATCGAACCGTACCTCGACGCCCGGCAGCGTCCGGACCTTCTCCAGCATCACCTTCTCGAGCCGGTATTGCGGCACCCATTGGCCATGCTCCGGGTAGCGAGGATCGCGCTCGGGCGAGGCGTTGAACGCGTTGGCGAAGCGGGCGAGTTCGTGCCCGGCGAGCCGCGTCACGAACACCATGTTGTTAGGGTAGTCGACCCCGAACGGCGCCTCGGCGGCGAGCGCGTCGGCGATCCCCCAGCGGCGCAGGTGTGTACGGGTGCGGACGTTGGTGGTCTTTGCGCGCGGCGCGACCCCGACGCGCGCGTTGCGCTCGGCCACCAGCACGCGCACGCCCCGCGTGCCCAGCTCGATCGCCGCCGCCAGCCCCGCGGGGCCCGCGCCGATGACCAGAACGTCGGGATCGATGGTGGTCATGCTGGCCTCGCCTCTGCTGCTTGGTCACGCGCTCGGCGCGACCACCTTATTCTCGATCGCGCCGATACCGTCGATCTCGCACCGGACCACGTCGCCGGGCTGAAGGAACATCGGTGGCTTCATCGCCACGCCCACCCCGTCGGGCGTGCCGGTAGCGAGAAGATCGCCCGGATCGAGCGTGAACGCGGTCGACAGGTACGCGATTTGATCCCACACATCATAGACCAGCTCGCTGGTGTTGCCGCTTTGCCGTAGCTCGCCATTGACGAAGCAGCGCAGCGCCAGGGAGTGCGGATCGGGGATCTCATCCGCCGTGACGATCCAGGGCCCGATCGGGCCATGCGTGTCGAACGACTTGCCGACGGTGAAGGTGGGCGAATGCTTCTGCCAGTCGCGCGCGCTCACGTCGTCGCACACCAGATAGCCGAAGACGTGCGCGGGGGCGTCCTCCCTACTCACCCGCTTGGCGGCTCGCCCGATCACGACGCCCAGCTCGACCTCATAGTCGAGCTGTTCGGTCACGCTAGGATCGATATCGTCATATGGCCCCGCGAGGCAGCTGGTCTGCTTGTTGAACCAATACTGGTTCTCCGGCACGGGGACGTCGAGGCGCTTCGCCTCCTCGATATGTTTGCGGTAGTTCATCCCGATGGCGAGGTACTTGCCCGGGCGCTCGATCGGCGCAAGCAGGCGGACTCCCGCCAACGGCACGGCTTCCGGTTCACTGGACACCAGGGTAAAAACCGCATCCAGCGCCGCGTTACCGCCCTGGATGAGCGACAACATGGTCGGGTATCGGTCAGCCAGTGACGCGAGGCTGACCACCCGATCGTCCGAGACCGCGCCGAGCTTCGCCACCCCGACCTCGTCAAAGCGCACCAGCTTCATTACGTCCTCCCCCGCACTGTGCGGCTCGCTGACCCTACCACTCCGCCGCAAGCAGCCTTGCCATGGACGTTTTTCAGGAGCAATATATTTTCCATGCTGAAGCTGGTGGAAAGCGCTCCCTCACCGACCGATCCTGACGCGCCGCGCAGCCAGACCAGCGCCGCCTATGTGCGGCTGAAAGGCGACATCCTCGCGGGCCGGGTCGCGCCGAACGACAAACTCAAGATCAACGAACTCGCCGGGCAGCTCGGCGTCAGCCCGGGGGCTATCCGCGAGGCGCTGTCACGGCTCGTCCCCGAGGGGTTTGTGATCTCGCGGGACCAGAAAGGGTTTGTGGTCGCGCCGATCTCGGTCGACGACCTGCTCGACCTCAACCGGCTCCGCAGTGACGTCGAGGAGATCGCGCTGCGTCGGTCGGTCGCGGACGGGGACGCCGCCTGGGAGGCTTCGGTGCTCGCCAGCGCGCACCGTTTGCGGCGGACGATGCTCATCCTCGATGACGGGTTACCCAACCCCGAATGGCTACGTCGGCATGAAGCGTTCCACCACTCTCTCGTCAGCGGCTGCGCCAGCCCGCGCCTGCTCTCGCTGCATTCGCAGCTGTACCAGCAGCTGGAGCGGTATCGGCTTCTGGCCTGGGGCGTCGACCGGAGCCGCGATGTCGACGCCGAGCATCAGGCGCTGGTGGACGCGGCGCTCGACCGCGACGCGGACGCGCTGGTCCGCTCCGCGCGAACGCATTTCGACCGGACCGCGACGCTGATCGTGGAGACGTCCCGGAGCGCGTCCACCGCGTCGACGAGCTGAACTCGCGACAGGTGTCCGTTCTGGCCTGCTGCTCGGGAGTTGGACACTCACTGCCCCGGCCTGATCCTGATCGTCAAGCCAACCATTATCACATCCTCAGAAAAGCCACGGAGAGGCCGACATGCCCAGCACCTTCCGACTTGCCTATGTCGACATCGCCACCACCTCGCTCGACCAGGCGCTCGCCTATTATGACGGTACGCTCGGTGCGACCACGGTCGAGCGGACCGCCGACGCCGCCCAT
>CAXSEO010000470.1:0-2880 GCA_964235525.1 uncultured Sphingomonas sp.
TGTCGGGGCGTTCAACTTCAAGGGGCCGGACCAGCAGAAGAAGGTCGGCCAGCTGTCGGGCGGCGAGCGCAATCGCGTTCATATGGCCAAGATGCTGAAGGAGGGCGGCAACGTCCTGCTGCTCGACGAGCCGACCAATGACCTCGACGTGGAGACGCTGCGCGCGCTGGAGGAGGCGCTGGAGAGCTTCGCCGGCTGCGCGGTGGTGATCAGCCACGACCGCTTCTTCCTCGACCGCCTTTGCACGCACATCCTGGCGTTCGAGGGGGACTCACACGTCGAGTGGTTCGAGGGTAATTTCGAGAGCTATGAAGAGGACAAGCGGCGGCGGATGGGCGATGCGGCGGACCGGCCGACTAGGTTGGCGTATAAGAAGCTGACGCGTTAGATCTGGCCGATCCACCAGGTCGAGGCGGGCGAGAGAGAAAGCGAGCGCAGGAGCGCCGCTTTCGACTCGTCTGCGGTTCCGCAAACTACTACGAGCTGCCGCCTGCCTACACTGATATTCGTCACGCTCAGCTCTTCCAGCAACGCGCGACCGGCATCGTCAACGATCGGGGCTGCACACGCAGAAGTCATCCACCAGCATCGTGACGCGGCCGGGATTGTACACAGGTGGAACGCTTATTTGACGCGCGATGACGAACCCGACGACTTGCGCGTGATCCTCCACGACAAGAGCTGTTGTTTTCCGCTTCCATAGCAGGACGCGGTAGAACCATAACGTAAACCGGGCCGAGTGCGCCGGCTTGCGCCAGAACACCGGCTGCACTCGTTCATACTCGATACGTCGCTGCTCGATCAGACGCACCATGGCCGAAACGTCGGATTGTTGGGCGGCGCGGACTCTCATGCCCGGTAATCGCCTCTTACCGTCAAAGTTCGTCAGTCGCGATCTCTAGATTGCTGATCGTCGCCGCCCTGATACGCTCGCGGAAGGGAGTCTTGTCCTGCTTATCGTAGGCCTCGCCGGCGGGGGACCACATGCGATAGATCATACGCCCATTCACGTCGACAACCCAGTACTCAGGAAGACCGTACCGCGCGTACACTACCGCTTTCTCGCCGACATCGAAGGAAAAAGTTGTCGAGGAAACTTCAACGGCAAGAAGAAGCGCGTCACGCGGTATTGCCTTGTCCCCAGCGAGGTTCTGCAGCACCATTATATCGGGCCGGGGCATGTCCACGTCAGACAGCCCGACCGTGCCTCCAGTCCCGACGATGAGGTCAAGGCCAGCGGCCTCGATCGCGCGACGCAGCCGATAGGCGAGTTCGTCCTTCACACGCATATGCGGAATCCATTCCGGACTCATGACGATCACGTCTCCGTTGACCAGTTCAGTCTCTTCGCCCCGGAACGCCCCGGCCTCGTCAAGCAACAGATAGTCAGGCACGCGCAGCTTGTATTTCCCGGGTTCGGGATATCTCGGCGCTGGCAGCCAAGCGGCGATGTTGGAAGGCACATTCATAGTAATTGCCTACCATTCAACCAGGCGTGGCGGAAGATCACCGCACCCGCTTCACATAGACCTGGTTCCCCTCCCGCCGTTCCGTGTGGAAGGCTGGCACGCGCTCGATCAGGTCGCTCAATCGCTTGAACCCATAGTTCCTCGCGTCGAAGCTGGAGCGGTTGGCGGCGAGCTGGCCGACGGTGGACAGGCGGGCAAAGCCGCGTTCGTCCTGCTTCACCGATTCATACGCGTCGACCAGCAGCTGCATCAGCTCGGGGTCGAGCGCGACCGATTTCTTCTCCTTGGGCGCGGCCACCCCCGCGCCGATGGGGGGCGGGAGCGACTGGTCGATCGGCACCTCGACATTGACGACCGGCTTGGCGGCGGCGTCCGCCATCAGCTTGTCGATGTCGATGAAGCGGCTGCACGCGGCCTGGAACCCCTCGGGCGTGGTCTTGCGGCCGAAGCCGTACACCGGCAGCCCGTCCTGGCGGATGCGGGTCGCGAGCGGCATGAAATCGCTGTCCGACGACATGATCCCGAATCCCTCGACGCGGCCGCGGAAAAGGAGGTCCATCGCGTCGATGGTCATCTTCATGTCGGTCGCGTTCTTGCCCTTGGTGAGGTCGAACTGCTGCTGCGGCTCGAGCCCGTGGCGGATCGCCATCTCCTGCCACGGTTTCAGGCCCGGCTTGGACCAGTTGCCGTACACCCGCCGCACGTTGACCGCGCCAAGCTCCGCCAGCACGGTCAGCACCGGGTCGAGCGCGCGGGCGGAGGCGTTGTCGGCGTCGATCAACAGCGCGACGTTGCGGGTGGGCGTGTCATCCATCGCCGCACAGTCGCCCGGCGGGGGCGGGGCGTCAACGGTTGGAGAACAGGGTTGCGGCTGCAACCAGTCGCGACCCCACCTCTAACCGTCATGCCAGACTTGTTCCGGCATCCAGCGTTGTGCGGACGTGCCGCTCGTAAGCACGCGGACACCGTTGGACCCCGGCACAAGGCTGGGGTGACGGAAAAGTAGGTAAGGTAAGGTTACCCCTCGTTCGCCCCGCGCCGGTCGCTGTCATAGGCCTGGTTGTTGGCGATATCGTCCGCCTTTTCCGGGCGGGTGGTCCCGCCGGGATCGGTGACCGCCTGCGCGATGTCGTCCTGCGAGCCGATGTCGGTCTGCAGATGACCGCCCGCGCTACCCGCGACGGCACCAGTGTCGGCGTCCGCGACGGCGGCGTCGATCAGCTCATGATCGTCATGGTCGCGCGCGGAAGTGGTGCGGGGGTTTTCCATCGATCTTCTCCTTCACCCGCCAAACGGGCGAGGGGAGGGCGGCGTTCCTCAGGTTCGCGTCGTCATGCCTTGAGGCCGAGCAGCTCGAAATGGCGATCCACGACAGCATCGGCTTCGAACGGCCGGATCCCCTCGGCCAGCA
>CAXSEO010000471.1:0-2875 GCA_964235525.1 uncultured Sphingomonas sp.
GCCGATCGCGGGCCGGTGGTGGTCAGCGTCATCGGCGGCGCACCTATGCTCGCCGATGCGTCGCGTCGGCCGCTGGACGCTGGCGCGAAGGTGCTCGCGGACGCGGTCGCGCAAGGACTGGTGCGGTTCGACGCGACCGGCCAGATCGAACCGGGCGTCGCCGAGCGGTGGACGGTGATCGACAACGGCACCGGTTACATCTTCCGCCTGGGCAACGCGCGCTGGGCGGACGGACGCCCGGTCAGCTCGGCCGAGGTCGCGGCGGCGCTGCGACACCAGCTGGCGAGCGGCACCCGCAACCCGCTCGCCCCGTTTCTCAGCGCGGTGGCCGAGGTCGTGGAGATGACGCCCGAGGTGCTGGAAGTCCGGCTGTCGCGTCCCCGGCCCGACCTGCTCAAGCTGTTCGCGCAACCCGAGCTGGCGATTATCGGCGCGCGTCGGGCGGGCGGCACTGGCCCGTTCCGGGTCGCACCGGCGGGCGGCGGAGTGCTGCTGCTGCGGCCGGTGGTTGATCCGGCCGCGAGCGATGAGGACGGTCCCGCACCGGCCCAACAAGATAGCGTGCGACTGTCGGGCGAGACGGCCGCGCGTGCGGTGGCGCGGTTCGTCGCGCGTCGGTCGGACCTGGTGCTGGGTGGCGGGGTGGCGGACTGGCCGCTGGTTGCGGCGAGCGGGGCCGCACCGGGCAATGTGCGGGTCGATCCGGCGGCGGGGCTGATGGGGCTGGCGATCGTTAGCCGGGAGGGCTTCCTCGCAGACCCCGCCAATCGCGACGCGCTCGCGGCGGTGTTCGACCGCGCGGCGATCGCCGCGACGCTGGGCGGGGTGGCGGAGGCGGAGACGATCGTGCCTGACCAGCTCGACTCCGCAGCTCCACCGACCGTACCCGCCTGGACGACGGAGTCGATCGCGCGGCGGCGGGGGGCGGCGCGCGAGCGGGTGCTGGCTTGGCAAGGCGCTACGCCCGGGCCGGTCACCGTGCGCGTCGCATTGCCCGCCGGGCCGGGGTCGACGCAACTTTGGGCCTTGATCGCCGCCGCCTTGATCGAGGCCGGGGTCACGCCCGAGCGGGTCGCGGCGAACGCGCCCGCCGAGCTCCGGCTCGTCGACGCGGTCGCGCCCTATGACAGCGCGCGCTGGTACCTCGCCACCGCGTGCCAGCTCTGCTCACCCGAGGCTCGCGCGGCGATCGATGCGGCGCGCGAGGCACCTACCCCTGCCCTCCGGGCCGAAGCGCTGGCCACCGCCGAGCGGGCAGTGGCGGCGGACGTGCCGTTCATTCCCCTGACCCGCCCGCTGCGCTGGTCGCTGGTGTCGCTCCGCCTCGGCCAGTGGCAACCCAACGCGCGCGCCTGGCATCCGCTGAACCACCTGCGGGGCGGCGGCTAACTACCCGGGCCTTAGCCGTCGTCGCCTCGACCGCCACCAGCCTGCGCCGACGACGGTCGCGGGGTCGCGATCTTGAGCCGGGTGGCGGCGTCCGCGCCGCCGCTGCCGGCGCGGCAACGGGCATAGGCTAGGCTGCGGTCGAGGCAGAACCAGACCTCGTCGAGCCAGCCTTGCTGGTCCGCGGTGACGCGGATCATCTCGGGGCGGATACCCGGATTGGCGGCGGCGATCGCCTGCGCGAGGCTGCCCGCCGTGCTCTGCCGCTCGTGCGACAGCCGCGCCATGTCGGGCCAGCGCAGCCGCGCATACAAGCCGGTCGATTTGGCGAAGTAGGCGTCCGGAGCAAGCCCGGTGCAGGTACCGTGCTTGGCCCATTCGTGCTGGAGCAACTGCGCCGACGGCGTCGCGCACAGGTTGCGCCGCACGGTCGCGGGCGGGAGCAACGCAGTCGCCTTGCAATATTGCGGCCATTGCGGGCCGATCCCGTCGGGCCACAGCCCGTGCAGCGTCCAGCCGAAGCTGTTGCCGCCGCCGCACTCGACCCGGCTGCCCGGGTCGCGCGCATGGCCGTGGCAGTATTCCGGCGCCCACGTCACCGCGAGCGTATAGCCGCCGATCGGCAACAGCCGCTGCGGGTTGCGCGCGTCCGCCACCTCGGGGTGGACGGGCGGGAGGACGGCGGGGACGGCGCAGCTATACGCCTGCGCCCCCGCCGCCGCCGGCGCGCCCGCGAGCGCGACGACGGCGAGGAGGCGGCGGATCACCGGAAGGTCTCGCCCATGTCGGCCGCGCTGCGGCGACCGGCGAACCACGCCGTCGCGTCGGGCCGGAACAGCAGGTACACCGCCACCGCCTGAAGGACGATATTGGCGATCGTCAGCACGCCGCCTAGTCCGTGTGGGACCATGCCCTTTGACAGCGAATTGAGCAGGCCGAGCACGCCGATCGCGAAGAACACGACGATGATCCACTTGGCCACCACGGATGCACGACGCGCGGCGAAATACCATAGCACCAGCGTGATGATCGCGCCGACGATCAGCCCGATCAGCAGCGAGCCATAGACCATGCTGCCCATCTGCGCGGTGGCCGGATTGCGCTGGAGCAACGCCATCTGCGTGTTCCAGGTAAAGGCGAGCGTGATGAAGCCGAGCACGAGACTGCCGAGATAGCAGCGCTCGAATTGAACGATCGATATTGGTCGAAACATGGTAATCCCCCTTGTTGTTGCGACTGCCAGCCTACGCCGCTCCGCGCCGCTGGCAAGCCATCATGCGGCGAAGAAATCGAGACCGATGTCCGCCGCCGGGGCGGACTGGGTGATCCGCCCCGCGCTGACATAGCTCACGCCCGTTTCGCCGAGCGAGCGCGCGGTCTCCAGCCGCACCCCGCCCGACGCCTCGGTCGGCACGCGACCGGCGACGATCGCGACCGCCTCGCGGAGCATCGGTAAGCCCATATTGTCGAGCAACAGCCAGGTCGCGCC
>CAXSEO010000472.1:0-2872 GCA_964235525.1 uncultured Sphingomonas sp.
ATTTATCCTTAAAGTCAATAGCGATTTACGATTCTATATTAATTATCGAAAGCTTTCGCTACCGTCCACGCCACGCCGCAGCCCCTACGGAGCCCCGCCGACACCATGCTGAGACCCCGGAAGACGATCGACGCCGCCAGCGCCCGGGCGAGGCTCGACGACGTCGTGGCTGCCGTCCGGCGTGAGGCTGAGGGCGCCGAGGCAGATCCCTTCGACGAGGCGATGGTGGCGGCCGTGCTCGGGGCTGTCGATGCTATGAAGGCCGAGGGCGACGCGTTGAGCGAGATCGAAGAGCGCTTGGGCAAGCTCGCACGAAAAGCTTGAGTGGACGCTCTGCCTGGCGAGCGAGGCTCTAGGGTCAGTGCGAGCAGCTACGACCATCAGTCTTTTTAAGATGGTCTATTTGAGAAAGGCTGTTTTGGCTGGTGGGGTCATGAGGCCCATAATAGACCGGCAGGACGGTGCATTATGGGTTTACCTCAAGCGAACCTGCCCTATCACGTGGCAGAGAGTACGTGACTCACATCCGTGACGAAAATCGGCGCCCGGTTCCAGGCGTCGCGCCGTCCATGAAGGCGGTAGGACAGGAACATGCTGTTCGCCCTTCCCGACGCCGACACGCTCTACGCCGCGCTCCTGGCGCGTGACCCGGCCTATGATGGACACGCCTTCGTGGGCGTGACGACGACCGGGGTGTTCTGTCGACTGACCTGCCCCGCACGGAAGCCGAAGCCGGAGAACACGCGGTTCTTCCCCTCTATCCCGGCGTGCTTCGCGGCTGGGTTCCGCCCCTGCCTGCGATGCCGCCCCCTGGAGCAGGCGGGCGGGCGCGAACCCCTCGTGGCGGCGCTGCTGGCTGAACTCGACCGGGAACCTGGGAAGACGTGGTCCGAGGATCATCTGACGGCCATGGGCCTTGACCCCTCGACCGTGCGCCGCGCCTTCCGGCGCGGGATCGGCATGACCTTCCTCGATCTCGCCCGCCTGCGGCGGACAGCACACGGCTTGTCCCGGATCGAGAGCGGCGGAAGCGTGATCGACGCGCAGCTCGACGCCGGCTTCGAGTCGGGGAGCGGCTTTCGCGCCGCCGTCGTCAAGCTCATCGGCGACAGCCCCGCCAACCTGAAAGGGCGCAACCTCCTTAAGGCGGATTGGATCGACACGCCCATCGGCGCGATGCTGGCCGTAGCCGACGAGCACGCGCTTCACCTCCTGGAGTTCTCCGACCGCAAGGCGCTTCCCGGGGAGCTGGCGCGGCTGCGCACCGCGACGCGGTCCGCCATCACGTTCGGCCGTTCGCCGCCCATCGATCAGATGAAGGCCGAGCTGGTCGCCTATTTCAACGGGCGTTCAGCCCGCTTCCACACCCCGTTGGCGCGTCACGGCTCCGCCTTCAAGCGGACGGTCTGGGACGCGCTTTCAGCTATCCCGCCAAGCGCCACGCGATCCTATGCCGACATCGCAGCCGCGATCGGCAAGCCGTCGGCTGTCCGCGCGGTGGCGGCCGCCAACGGCGCGAACCAGGTCGCGATCGTGATCCCATGCCACCGCGTGATCGGCGCGGATGGCCTGCTGACCGGGTACGGCGGCGGTCTATGGCGCAAGCGCTGGCTGATCGAGCACGAGCGGCGCGCAGCCTTCCCTCTCTCGCAAACCTCGATGGAAGCCGGTCATGGATCAAGATGAACGCGCGCGGCTCTTCGCCGGATATCACACCAAGGGCCAGCCGATTGTTCTGACGAACATTTGGGATGCCGGCAGCGCCAAGGCCGTCGCGGACGCGGGCGCCAGAGCCATCGCGACCGGAAGCTGGTCTATGGCCGCCGCGCAAGGACACGAGGATGGCGAGCGTATGCCGTTCCAATTCGTCGAGCAGGTCGTGACGCGGATCGTTCGGACCGTCGCGCTGCCAATCACCGTGGACTTAGATGATGGCGCTTGCCATCGGGGACGGCCGTGCTCGCAATCAGCGCCGATTTTTGCTCACGCTTTCTGACAATGGACGCGCGCTCGTGCTCACGCTCTTTGACCCTGGGCTCGCAATCGGAGCGCCGTGCTCGCAATCGGAGGGGCCTGCTCACGTTTTCCGCCACTGGAGAGAGTTCCATCGACCGACGGGGGCGAACGCGTCATGTGGCCGGCCTCGGGTTCAGAGCGGCACCCCAGCGGCCCGCATCTGGTCGGTCAGCTCGCGCGTCCGGTCCGCACCCAAGGTGCCGGACAGAAACGTCCGGATCTCGCCCGGCTTGGCGCCGAACTCGCGTGCCAGTGTCGTCGCGTCATAGCCGTTGCGGATGAGGCGGGGCTCCAGGTCATCGATCGTCCGGCTGAGCACGCTGTCGACGATCTCAAGCGGTACCGGCCGGGCTCCGGCGCGGTAGGCCGCCTCGAAGGCGAGTTCCAGGTGCATCTCGATCTGCAGCGGCGTGCGCAGCTTGGTGGCCAGCAGGTCGACCGCATCCTCGTCGATGACGTCCGCCACCTTCACCCCCTCGTCCGCACAGGCCGACAGGAGCCAGGCGATGTAGTCGCGCTGATGGCCCGCCACCCCGTCATATTCGAAGATCGAGGTGCGGTAGCCGACCTGCTCCATCTCCGGGCGGCGCAGGTCGATGCGCAGCTTGGGATGGCCAGCCAGCAGCATGGACAGCAGGCCGCCGCCCGCGATCACCTCCATCAGGCGCTTCAGGCCGGTGAGGGTCTTGGCGTGGAGGTCCTGGGCCTCGTCGACGATCAGCACGACGGGCCGGCGCGCCTTGCGCACCAGGTCGCGCAACTCGCGCTCGCGCTTCTCCGGCTGCTTGGGAATGACGACGTTCTTGTCGCCGAGGTCGTAGAACAGGGCTTCGATCAGGGTCGACAGGGTGACGCG
>CAXSEO010000473.1:0-2850 GCA_964235525.1 uncultured Sphingomonas sp.
GTCGAATCCGAACTGGCCGACAGCATCTCCGACGAGCAGGGCCGCGAGGAAATGAAGGGCTTCCGGGCGATCGCGCTGAAGCCGGAGGCGATCGCCGCCGCCATCCTGCACGTCATCTCGCAACCCGCCGATGTCGATACGTCGGAAATCGTCGTGCGCCCGGTCGCCAGCCCCCATTGAGCCGGTAAACGTATCCTACCTGCACCACCTTGGTGGCCCTATGACGCGCCCGCAATCCAACAAGCTCGACCTTGATCTCACGCTCACTTCATGCCCTGGAGCTGGCGCGCCGCGATGATGCCGCTCGCCCGCAGCCTGACCGGCGGTCGCTAGGCCACGCTTACTGTCACACCGATACCTTAGGCTCCAAACCCAATCAGCGGGTTGAGGCGGACGCGGTTTTCTGATTCACCGTTGCCCTGGAAGCGACGGAGGTGAGCATGGCGCTGTTCTGGTTGTCGGACGAGGCATGGGCCGCGATTGAGCCGCACCTGCCCAAGAACCAGCCGGGCGCGAGGCGCGTCGATGACCGGCGGGTGATCTCGGGTATCCTGCACATGCTCAAGGCTGGCGGTCGCTGGTGCGACTGCCCGGCCGACTACGGGCCATCCACGACCGTGTACAACCGGTTCAACCGCTGGTCGGCGCGAGGCTTCTGGCTCAGGCTGCTCGACGCCTTGGTGGACGCCGGCGCGGTGACGAGGAGCACCGCGATCGACAGCACTTATGTGAAGGCGCAGCGTGCCGCGTTCGGGGGTAAAAGGGGGCTAAAGCGCAGGCGATCGGCCGCTCGCGCGGCGGCTGGACGACCAAGATCCACGCCCTCACCGACGTCGTCGGCCGCCCGTTCGCGCTCCTGCTGACGCCGGGCAACGTCGCCGACGTGACCGCCGCGCCCGAACTGCTCGCCCGCATAGGCCGGGCGCGGTACGTGCTGGGTGACAAGGGCTATGACGCCGATCCGCTCCGGCGTTCACTCCGGCAGGCAGGCGCTGTGCCCGTCATCCCGGGCCGCTCCGGCCGCAAGCGGAAGGTCCGCTATAACCGCGAACGCTACAAGGGCCGGCACCTAATCGAGAACGCGTTCTGCCGCCTGAAGGACTTCCGGCGTGTGGCGACCCGCTACGACAAGCTCGCCGCCAACTTCCTGTCAGGCGTGGCCCTCGCCACCGCCCTGGCGTTCTGGCTGTGAATGAGTCTGGAGCCTAGGAGTGGCAGCGTTGCCTGGTTGATGGTCTGAGGTTCACGTAAAGCGGTGCACGGCCGCGTTGGCGTTATCCTGGACGACGCGGTTCGCAAGATCGGGGAAGATTGTGCTCTGCTCGACGACAGGTCCAATCAGGGCGTCTGCCTCGCTAGCGTAGAATTCGCCGCTTTTAATCCTCTGGTCGGTGAGGCCGTTGATAAGCCGCTTGGCTCCCTCATCCACCCCGTGAACGAGGCCAAACAGAGGCATCACCACCGGCATCATAATATACTTCATGAGCATGCGGAGTGGCAGGGAAAAGTCTTTCTGCCCTTCGGTGCCGCGAGTATTGCCAGGGCTGACCGTGACGAGCCGCAAAGTAGGGTATTGCCGGGCCGCCGCGCCTATCCACAGCGCACCAATGTATTTTGCTTGTCCATATGCCAGTGTCAGACTGAACTTGTGACTGCGGAAATATGAGCCGTCTAGTATCGATGCAAACTCATCCGCTGAGGACGTCTTCAGGGTGGGTCGTTTCACGCGCATCCGGGGCATACCCCGGGCAGCTTCGCTGCCCACGTACACCGCCGCGTGCTTCAACTTGCCGGTCGCTGCCAGTTCGTCCAACAGGACAACATGACCCAGAACGTTGGTGGCTAGAATCGTGGTCACAGCGTCTCGAGTGATCGCGAGCGGCTGCCTGCCGCCGGATCCTCCGGCATTCATAACGAGATCGTCGATCGGCTCGGCCAGGGACGAGACTCCGGCTCGCACCGAGTCCAAGTCGGACATGTCCATCAAGGCGACTTCGAACACCGCCAAACGCGTGGCTGCCTCCAACTCACGGCGAGCGGCCTCGGCCCTGTCACGGTTTCGACAGGCCAGATATACCTTGCGATACTTGCCCGACGCCGCCAACTGCCGAGCAACTTCTTTACCAATGCCCGAGTTCGCCCCGGTCACCATTGCTACGCTATCATTGGTGGGTGCCACTTTCAGCTCCTTAGATGATCATACAACGGTCGATGTTGTTCACTTGTAAGGTAACAGTGAAGACCACTGCACAATCGATCGGGACGATCTGCACGAGAAACGTCACTGGGCGACTTGCCCCGCGTAATCTGCTGGAAAAGTGCCCGAGAACCGGCGCTTTCAGATGCCAGCGGCTTCACTTAGACGTTAAAACGACCGAACGTGTTCCGAGCGCGCACTCCGGCCGCGGCGATCAACGCCAAATCCGTGACGTCCAGCTGGACAGCGCGGGCGTCCGGCCCAATGCTCATTGTGCCTTTCCCCCCAACTTTGAGGTTGCGAGCGCCAGCGAGCACGAAGAGATAATGGCCAGCTAGATTCTTCGCTCTCTGCAGCCTGGTTCCTGATTGGCCCCCGCAACGAGGGCAAATGGTTAGCCTGACGAAATTGTGTCCGTTCTGCGAGAGCCATAAAGGGCGAGGTTCCGGCATTTGAAAGACGGCGGCAAGGTCGGTACCCGAGCAATCGAGATTGCAGACGGGGCTTTTCGTGGCGGAGGCTGCGTCCCCAACTCCCTTCGCTCGCATCGCATGTCTACGCCAGCGATAGTCCCGACGGTTAGGCCGCGGCAGCCAGCGCCGTTGCATCCGCTCCTGCCGGCAAACGGATCGGACATGACGGATCCGTTGCGG
>CAXSEO010000474.1:0-2843 GCA_964235525.1 uncultured Sphingomonas sp.
CATATAAAGACTTCTTTATATTTGCATGACCGGGCGCGAGCGGGTAGGGAGCGACCAACCTGTTCATCGCTGGAGATACTCTCGTGGCCACCGCGCTCGCCCCCACGCCCACGCACGACTACGTCGTTCGCGACCTCTCGCTCGCCGAGTTCGGCCGCAAGGAGATCGAGATCGCCGAGACCGAGATGCCGGGCCTCATGGCCCTGCGCGAGGAGTTCGGCGCGTCGCAGCCGCTCAAGGGCGCGCGGATCACCGGCTCGCTGCATATGACGATCCAGACCGCGGTGCTGATCGAGACGCTGACCGCGCTCGGTGCCGACGTGCGCTGGGCGACGTGCAACATCTTCTCGACACAGGACCATGCGGCGGCGGCGATCGCGGCGGCGGGCGTACCCGTCTTCGCGATCAAGGGCGAGACGCTGGCGGAATATTGGGACTATGTCGGCCAGATCTTCGATTGGGGCGGCGAGACCGCCAACATCATCCTCGACGACGGTGGCGACGCGACGATGTTCGCGTTGTGGGGCGCCAAGCTCGAGCGGGGTGAGGCGTTCGCCGAGCCGGAAAACGAGGAAGAAGTCGAGTTCCAGCGCGCGCTGAAGGCCTTCATCGCCAAGCGGCCGGGCTACCTGACCGAGACGGTCAAGAATCTTAAGGGCGTGTCGGAGGAGACCACCACCGGCGTCCACCGCCTGTATGAGATCGCCAAGCGCGGCGAGCTGCCGTTCCCCGCCATCAACGTCAACGACAGCGTCACCAAGTCCAAGTTCGACAACCTCTACGGCTGCAAGGAGTCGCTGGTCGACGCGATCCGCCGCGCCACTGACGTGATGCTGGCGGGCAAGATCGCCACCGTCGCCGGGTTCGGCGATGTCGGCAAGGGCTCCGCGGCGTCGCTCCGCAACGGCGGCGCGCGCGTGCTGGTGACCGAGATCGACCCGATCTGCGCGCTGCAGGCGGCGATGGAGGGCTATGAGGTCGTGACGATGGACGAGGCGGTCGCGCGCTCGGACATCTTCGTGACCGCGACCGGCAATGCCGACGTTATCACCGCCGATCACATGGCGGCGATGAAGCCGATGGCGATCGTCTGCAACATCGGCCATTTCGACAGCGAGATCCAGATCGCGGCGCTGTCCAACTACAAGTGGACCGAGGTGAAGCCCGGCACCGACCTGGTCGAGTTCCCGGATGGCAAGAAGATCATCGTGCTCGCCAAGGGGCGGCTGGTGAACCTGGGCTGCGCGACCGGGCATCCGAGTTTCGTGATGTCGGCAAGCTTCACCAACCAGACGCTGGCGCAGATCGAGCTGTGGACCAAGAGCGAGCAGTACCAGAACCAGGTCTACGTCCTGCCCAAGCATCTCGACGAAAAGGTGGCGGCGCTGCATCTGGAGAAGCTGGGCGTCAAGCTGTCGACGCTGACCCCCAAACAGGCGGGCTATATCGGCGTGCCGGTCGAGGGCCCGTTCAAGCCGGATCACTACCGGTATTGAGGCATGTCGGCTCGGCCGCCTTAGCGGCCGAGTTGATCCTCTATTCCGGCATGGGCCGGGATAGAGGATCACCTTCCGGTCAGAACTTAACCTCCACGCTGACCCGGTAGTTGCGCCCGAGCACCGCGTCGAACTCCTTGCTTAGAGCGTTGGCGTTACTGGTGGCGTACACCGGAATCGGCCCCGCATATGTTACTCCCAGGCCAAACGGGTTATTCACGATCGCGCGGATCTTAAAGTGATCGTTGACGGCATAGCCCAACGAGGTGTTCGCCATCACATACGAGCTAATGCGATAATACTGATACTGACTTGCCGGATTGTTCGGGTTCTCTTTTGTTGGGCCGTCATAGATGACGGTCCAGGACCAATCGAAATGCTTGGTCTGGTAATCGACGATCGTTGTCAGCGCGTCGGCCGGCTCGCCGACCGCGTCATGCAAGACCTGAACACTACCCGTCCCGATCACCTGCTGATTCCGGAATTCGTGGAGGTAATTAGCGCTGATGTTTATCAGCCCCGCTGCCTCCGGCAGCCCGAAGCGGGTCAGCGCGAAGCTGTAGCGACCGGCGACCTGCGCCGCGCGATAGCTTTGCGACGCGATGTTCAGGAAAGTGTCGGTGAAATTGGTGATCTGATGCGACGTCGGATCACGGGTGAAGTCCGAACAGAACGGCGAGTTGGGGTAATTGGGCGAGTCATAGCACGCCTGGAGGATGGCACCGATGCCGGCCTGAACGATCTCGTTGCTGATATCGATATGGATATAGTCAGCGTTGATCACCAGTCCGCGCAGACGGTGCGGCGCGAAGTCAACGCCCGCCGTCCAGCTGTCCGCGGTCTCGTTACCGAGGTGCGGGTTGCCGCCGCCCAAACCCTGCACGGTCGCGTTGACGATCGCCGAGCTGAATCCCGCGGGGACGCTCGCCGCCGCGCAGTTCTTCGCTCGGGTCGACGGGCTCGCGCCGCCGCTGAGAAATTGCGAGTCGCACGGGTCGTTGCCAAACTCGAAGGTTGTCGCGACCGGCGCGAATGCTTCCGTCACCGAGGGCTCACGGAACGATCGGGTGTAGTTGCCGCGGAACGTCAGCCCGTCGATGGGAGAGATGTTGCCGCCGCCGGTGTACGACCAGAACGACCCGTTCAGCGAGTTGTCGGTGTACCGCGCCGCACCGTGCAGCGTGAGCTCGCGGATCAGCGGTATCCTCATGTCCCGCCCGATCAGCGGAACGGTCAGCTCCGTGAAAGCCTCGTGCGTGCGATACGAGCCGCGAACGGGCGCAATCACCGCGCACTGGCTGTACGCCCCCGAGAAGAACGTGCCAGGATCGAACGCCTGGCTCTCGC
>CAXSEO010000475.1:0-2821 GCA_964235525.1 uncultured Sphingomonas sp.
TACGCGCTCTACCCGCATCTGACCGTCGCGGAGAACATCGCCTTTCCGCTGCGGATGGCCCGTCGCGACACGGCGGAGATCAAGGCGAAGGTCGCGGAGGTGGCGGCGCTGCTCGAGCTGGGCGAGCTGCTCGACCGGCGACCGCGCGCGCTGTCGGGCGGGCAGCGCCAGCGCGTCTCGATCGGCCGCGCGATCGTCCGCGACCCCGCCGTGCTGTTGCTCGACGAGCCGCTGTCCAACCTCGACGCCGCGTTGCGGGTCAAGATGCGCCACGAGTTCGCGCGGCTGCACCAACGGCTGGGCGCGACGATGATCTATGTGACGCACGACCAGATCGAGGCGATGACGCTCGCCAACCGCATCGTGGTGATGTCGCGGGGGCGGGTGGAGCAGGTCGGCGCGCCGCTCGACCTCTACCGCGCGCCCGCGACGATCCGGGTGGCGGAGGCGATCGGCTCGCCCGCGATGAACCTGCTGCCGGTGACGATCGCGCGGGTGGACGGGGAGGGCGCGACGGTGACGCTGCCCGGCGGGTCCGAGTGCCGCGTCGCCGCGCGGGTGCCCGCCGGTGCGGTGGGCGCGCCCGCGACGCTGGGCGCGCGGCCCGAGCATCTCCGCCCCGACCCGGCGGGCGCGTTCGGCGGCCGGGTGGAGCTGTTCGAGCGGCTCGGCCCGCTGTCGTTCGCGCATCTCGGCAAGGCGGGCGCGGTCGACAGCGTCGTCGCGCAACTCCCCAGCGACCGCGCGATCACGCTGGGCGAGGCGATCTGCTTCGCGGTCGCGCCGGAGGACGCGCGGTTGTTCGGGGCGGATGGGGCGGCGTACGCGCGGACTGGTGCCGCAATCACCTGACGCCGATCGCGACGACGCCGCCTCCGTTCGTCACCCCGGACTTGTTCCGGGGTCCAACGGTGTCCGCGTGCTTACGGTGGGCGGGGATACGGACACGCGAAAGCTGATCCCCTCGCGACGTAAACACACTCGAAGGTTGGACCCCGGCACGAGGCCGGGGTGACGAGGAAAGGGCCTCACCCCTTCACTCCACCTCCCAACACCCCGCTGAAATAATACCGCTGCAACGCCAGGAACAGCAGCAGCACCGGCGCGGTGGTCACGGCCGCGCCCGCCATCATCAGCTCGACATCGCCCGCATGTTCGCGGCTGATCGCGGCCAGCGCGACGGGGAGCGTATAGAGCCGCTGGTCGGTGATCGCGATCAGCGGCCACAGGAAGTCGCTCCAGCTGGCGAGGAACGTGAACAGCGCCAGCGTCACCACTACCGGCCGCAGCAGCGGCAGCACCACGCCCGTGAAGATGCGCCACTCGCTCGCGCCGTCGACCCGCGCGGCGTCGAGCATCTCGTCAGGAATGGCGAGCGTCGCCTGGCGGACGAACAGCACCCCGTACACCCCCGCCAGCCCCGGCGCGAGCACGCCCGCATAGCTGTTCACCAGCCCCACCCATTTCAGCATGAGGAACAAGGGCAGCATCGCCACCTGCGTCGGCACCACCGCCAGCGCGAGCAGCGCCTGCAGCAGCCGCGCCCGCCCGCTGAAGCGCAGCTTTGCGAACGCATAGCCTGCGGGCACCGTCAGCCCGAGCCCGAGCAGGGTCGCGAGAGTGGCCAGCGCGACGCTGTTGAGCACGGCGGGCAGCATCTTGTAGCTGGTCTCGCCGCCGCTCGCGTCGTGGTGCGCGAACAGCAGCTCGCGATAGTTCGCCAAGGTCGGGTGCGCGGGCCAGAAGGGCGGGGGATAGCTCGCCGCCGCGCCCTTGGGCATTAGAGAGACGTTGACCATCCACACCAGCGGCGCGGCGGTCGCGAGCGCGAGCGAGGCGACCAGCGCCGTCCGAACTGCGCCGCGCGCGCTCACAGCCATTCGTAACGCCTCCCCAGCCTGGCCTGCAGCGCGGTCAGCGCCAGGATGACGAGGAACAACAGAACCGCCACCGCCGAAGCCATGCCGAGGTTCCAATAGCTGAACCCCTGATCGTACATGAAGTCCAGCAGGGTTTCCGTGCTCTGCGCGGGGCCGCCATGCGTCATCACATAGGGTTCGGTGAACACCTGCAGGAAATTGGCGACGCTCAGCACCGCCGCGAGCAGCAGGGCGGGGCCGATCGCGGGCAGGGTGACGTGGCGGAACCGCGCCCACGCGCCCGCCCCGTCGAGCCGCGCCGCCTCGTGCAGCTCCTGCGGCACCGTCGCCAGCGCGGCGACGAACACCAGCATGTTGTACCCGAACGCCTTCCACACGATGAAGATCAGCGTCGCGGGGATGCTGGTGCAGGGGTCGCCGAGCCAGTCGACCGGCGCGAGGCCGACCCACGCCAGCGCATAGTTGAGCAGCCCCGACCGGGTGTCGAGCACATAGCGCCACACCAAAGCGGTCGCGACCAGCGTCGTCACATAGGGCGCGAACAGCAGCAGCCGCCACACCGGCTTCCACTGCACGGTCGCCGAACTCACCAGCAGCGCGACCCCAAGTGACGTGCCGATCGCGGCGGGCACGCCGATCGCGGCGAACAGCGCGGTGTTGGCGACCGCGCGCCAGAACAGCGGGGTGCGGAGCAACTCGGCGTAGTTGCCCGCGCCGGTGAAGCGCAGATTGTGGAGGTCAGCGAGCGCGTAGATGTCGAAATCGGTGACGCTGAGCAGCAGCGCGCCCATCGTCGGCACTACCAGTACTAGCAGCGTGCCGAGCAGCACCGGCGCGCTGAACGCCCACCCCGCGCGCGCCTGCCGGGTCATGCGGCCTGTCCCCGGTCGAGCAGCCAGCGGCGCTTGTCGAGGATGCGGTCGACACGGCGGTCCATCTCG
>CAXSEO010000476.1:0-2815 GCA_964235525.1 uncultured Sphingomonas sp.
GCGCCCATGCCCGCCTAGCCGGTGACGCCGACCACGACGTTGCCTTGCCGCGCGAACCCCGCCGCGCCCGCGCCCGCCACGCTCTGCCCGCCGAACCACAGCTTGCGCGCGTTCGTCACCTCGGCGAAGCAGCCCGGGTCTACCGCCGTCGTATCGACACTCGAACAGTTGCATCCGGTGTCGAAGCTGACGCCGCCGCCGAGCCGCCCTGGCGCGCCGATGACAATCGGCCGGATGCTTGAGCGATAGACGCCGGTGCAAGTGACCGCGAACGCGGGCGTGGCGCGCACGACATTGTTGATTTGCGGCTCGAGCACCAGCCCGCCGCTCCGCTCGACCCGCACCGGTGCGGAGCCTTCATGGAGCTTGGTCCCCTGCACCCGCACCCCGCGCGTGTTCGACAAGCGCAGCGAGCCGTTGCGGAAGTCGCCATGCACCTGCCCGCCCGTGAGCGTCACCAGCCCCGCGCCGTCGCGCACCGCAATGCCCTGCCCGCCCCCGCTTCCCGCCGCATAGACATAGGGGTCGATGATCTCCACCGAGGCGGTGCTGGTGCCCGCGAGATCAAGGTCGATCCCGGTCGCGCCGCACCCGTCGAGCACGCAGTTCCTGACATGCAGGTCGACGGTCTGGGTCGGCCCCGTCGCACCCCGCGCGGAGAACGCCATGCCCGTGTCGATCCGCGCGGACTCGAACTGGTCGATGAAGCTGTCGACGAACGCGCCTTCCGCGAGCAGGCCGGTCGGGCGGACATGACCCGGATGCTGCCCCACCGCGAGGCAGCGGCGGACGTAGAGCGAGGCGTTGCCGCCCGCGAGCCCGAACTCGGGTCGTCCGTCGAGGTAGAACCCCGCCGCCAGATCCCGTCCGCCCCCCTCCCCCGCGCGCGTCCGTTGCGCGAGACAGTCGTCGACCTTCGAATAGGTGAGGCCGCCCAGGTAGAAGCCGACGCTGCTCTCCAGCGACGCGATATGTGCGAACGTGCAGCGGGTCAGGAACGACGCGCGCAAGCCGGTCGGGTAGCGCTGGAGGTCGCCGCTCGGGTGCGGGGCGGACGCGCCGTCGCGGATCAGCGTGAAATGCGCGAGGTGGATTTCGGACGGGAACGCATTGTTGTCGCGCCCCGGCTGCGTGACCGAGCCGACCAGCAGGATATCGTCGCGATGGACCCCCGGTGCCGCGCCCTGCAGGATGATCCGCGTGCCCTGGTCCTGATCCGCCGCGTACGAGCCGACTCCGCGCGCAGTGCGGAAGCTGGTGGCGAGCCGCAGCGTCCGGCGAACGAAATAGTCCGCTTGCGCGAACTGCGTCACCGGGCACAGCAGCCAGCACGCCTCGATCGCCGCCGCGGAGTCCTGGTGCCAGTCGTTGACCGCCGCGCCGAACCATTCGGGCCGCCCAATCGTGCGGTCCCAGTCGCGCTCGAACCAGCGGTCGCCGGCGCGGGCGGGGACGGCGAGCCCTTGCAGGGGGTCGCTGAAGCCGGGGCGACCGGCGCGACAGATGAACAGCCCCTCGCGCCCCGGCTCGGCGAGGAACACGACCTGGCCGGGCGATGCGTCGAGCGACGACAGCGCGTCCCGGCTCGGCACCGTACGGATCGTGCCCGCCGCCACCGCGCCAGCAGAGGGCGATGGCGATTGCGCGAAGGCTCCCGCCGCCGACGCCCCCGCGATCAGCGCGGCCGCGTCGCCAAACATCCTGCGGCGCTGATAATCGGGCAAGGCGATCTCCTCCATCCGGCTAACCCGTGGATGGTCGGAAGGCTCCGGCGAGCAACAATACCAGTGCGATCATTGCCGCGCTCGCGGCCGTAATCAGCAGCATGTTGAACGTATCGCGCCGCCGCCGCGCGTGGCGGTCGGTGACGTCAGGCGCGGGGTCGGTCTCTCTCACATCAACTCAACCGCCGAGACGGTGGCGATACGCCGCGATCTGCGCCAGCGTCAGCGCGCGCGCGTCCTCCCCCGCCGCTACCCGCTTGTGCCAGTCCACCACCCAATCGAGCGCCTCGCCGAGCGGCAACGCGGGTCGCCAGCCGAGCATCGCGCGGGCCTTGGATGTGTCGAGCCGGAGCAGCCCCGCCTCGTGCGGGACCGCGCCGGTCCAGGCGGTGGGTGGCGATGCGTCGCCCCACGCCGCGCGCATCCGCTCGACGATCCAGGACACCGGTCGCGCATCGTCGTCGGCGGGTCCGAAGTTCCAGGCGTCCGCGATCGCCGGGTCGTCCGCCACCAGTCGATCGGCGATCAACAGATAACCGCCCAGCGCCTCCAGCACATGCTGCCACGGGCGAACCGCCTCGGGTGAGCGGATCGCGGGGGCCTCGCCCCGCTCGAACGCGCGCACCAGATCGGGGACGAGCCGGTCGAGCGCCCAGTCGCCACCACCGATGACATTGCCCGCGCGGACGGAGGCGATCGCGGTGCCGCCCCGCGCGACCGCCTCGGCCGGGAAGAAGGAGCGGTGATAGGCGGCCACGGCCAGTTCGGCCGCGCCCTTGCTGCTGCTGTACGGGTCGTGTCCACCCATCGGGTCGCTCTCGCGATACGGCCATACCCATTCGCGGTTTTCATAGCATTTGTCGGTGGTGATACAGACAATCGCGTCGACGCCGCCCATCCGGCGCGCGGCCTCCAGCACATGCACCGTGCCCATCACATTCGTGGCATAGGTCTCGACCGGTTGATCATAGGACAGACGTACCAGCGGCTGCGCTGCCAGGTGAAAGATCACCTCCGGCTGCGCTTTCGTCACCACCGCCACGACCGCGTCGAGATCGCGGACATCGCCCACGACATGGTCGCACAGTTCG
>CAXSEO010000477.1:0-2815 GCA_964235525.1 uncultured Sphingomonas sp.
GCGCTGGGCATAGATGTCGCGGTAAACGTCCGCGATCGTCACGCACGCCAGCGCCAGCGGCACGGTCAGCACGATCGCGGGACGGATGAACGGCCCATAGGTGATCCAGTAGGAATAGAAGATCGGCCCGGTGTTGAGGAAGCCGTTGTTGTTCGCCGGGTAGATCGGGTCGATGTAGACATCACCCGGGATCGCCAGCACGTAACAGGCGACGATCGCGAAACGCAGCCCGAACCCGCGCCACGGCTCGAAGAAGGTCAGGAACAGCATCAGCGCCTGCGTATAACCGCCGCCCTCCGAGGTGATCAGTGCGATGCTGGCGGTCAGGTTCACCAGACGGTAGGTGGGCACCGCCTCCGGCCGGAGCCATGCGGCGGCGCAGGCCAGCGCGATCGCGAACTGCACGCTATGGATGAGCAGCGGCAGCAGTATGGCGAACATCTCCGTCCGCTGTGATCCGATCACCGCGACAATCGGGAACACCGAACCGTTCAGGAGCGAGATCACGGGTTGGTAAGAGGTGGCGTACCACAGATCGAGCAGGCTGCTGAGGTTCTGCAGCTTGTCGTTCCAGTCGGCGAGATTGGTATAGATCTCCATCGGCGTGCCCGCTCCCAGCAGCCCCCAGCTGACCAGGTAGATGCCGACCGTCGACAGCGCCGCGCCCTCGAACCAGCGCCAGCGACGCCGCAGCGGGTACGCAAACAGCGTCCCGATCAGATACACCTTGAGGTTGAGCGTCGCGCCCATCATTAGCCAGCGCAGGCGAGTGCTCCGCAGCAGTGGCCCGTGCGCTAGCAGGAAACAGGTGTAACAGATCATGATGAGGTTGCCGCGCTCGAGCCCGTCGAGCATCGGCATTCCCGCCGCGACCGCGAACGAGCGCGGCAGCGCGGTGCGCCGGTCGAGTTTGAGGAACGTCCTGGCGGTCAGGAAGATGTTGAGCACGTACCAGCCGTGCATCGTAACCATGCCCCACCAATCGCAGTCACGCGAGTACCAGCCCTCATTGTATAAGTAACAGGGGCCGTAGGTGAGCGGCTTCAGGAGGATGAACGACAGCGGCGGGTAGAGCGTCTGCCACGAGTCGAACGCACCCGGATTGTGCGCCCAGTAGGCTGTGTTGAACCAGTCCATCCAGACGTCGAACGCTTGATAGAAGAAGGGCTGGGGCAGATACCCGTTCGCGATCAGGCAGCCGATCGAGTAGACGCCCCCCGCCAGCACCGCCAGCGCCAGCCCGCCCTCGACCCATAGCTGCGCCTTGCCCGCCCGCATGTCAGTCCGTGCGCCGCGTGAACACCACGCGCTTCAGCACGAAGAAGTTGATCAGCGACGCCGCCACCGTGGCCGCCAGCCCGGCCGCGTAGCTCGACGCGGTGACGCGGTGAAACATGGCCAGCAGCGCCAGGTTGACAAGATAGTTGACGAAATAGGCGGCGACGAACACCCGCTTGTCGCTCTGCTCTTCGCGGAATACATGCCGGCTATAGGTGATGTAGTTGAAAGCAACCCCCGCGACCTGCGCGACGATCTGCGCGAGGTACAGGTTCAGTCCCGCCCAGATCAGCAGCGCGTACAGCCCGAAGCCAAACGCGGTGTTGATCGCGGCAGCCTGGTAGAAGCGGATCAGCTGGCCAAACCGGCCCGCCCATGCCCGTCCTCTGGCCAGGGCCGCGACCATCAGTAATCTTCTGGGAAGTTGACCCGCTCGCGCTCTATCACCAGCGGCGTCTGGCGGGTCCGTTCGGAGATCAGGCGGATCTGGTCACCGACCAGCCCGAGAAAGATGAATAACAGCCCGAACTGCGCCTGAAACAGGAACACCGCCGCCCAGCCCCATCCGCCATGCCCCAGCGCGGCTGCGATGGCGCCGCCGGGGATCAGCAGCGCCGCGATCAGCAACGCGAGCACGCCCACATAGAACGGCATCCGCACCAGTTTCTTGGAGGCCCCCGCCAGCCCCGACAGCGCGAAGTCGAGCAGCGCGAAGAAGTTGTTGTTCGAGGCTCCCGCCGCGCGGGGCGGGCGCGGGTAGCTGATCGTCTCGAGGTAATAACCCGTCTCGACCAGCATGCCGCGAAAAAACGGCTCGGGTTCGTTGAGCCGCGCGATCTGCTCGACCACCTTGCGGTCGTAGAGGCCGAAGCCGGTGGCGTTGGGGATCACCGGATAATCGCCGAACCGCCGCGCGAACCAGTAAGCGAGGCGGCGACTCGCCGACAAGGTAAGCGACGACTTCTCCGAGGCGCGGACCCCCAGCACGATGTCGACGCCCGCCCGCCATCGTTCCACGAACGCACCGAGCAGCGCGGGCGGGTCCTGGAAGTCCGCGCACATGTTGATCACCGCGCGCCCGCGCGCCTGGAAGATCGCGTGGGTGGGCGAGCGCATCTGCCCGAAATTGCGCGAATTGATGATCAGGCGGATGCGCGGATCGTGCGCGCACAGCTCACGGATCAGCGGCACCGTCCGGTCCTCCGACGCATTGTCGATGAAGATCAGGTCGAACGACGCGCCGGTTGCGTCCATCTCGCGGCACACCGCCGCCGCGATCTGCACCGCATTGCCTTCCTCGTTGCGGCACGGGATGACGACCGAGACGTCCGGTCGGGCGGGCTTCGGCGTCATTCGGCGGGCCGCAGCTGGCGCAGGTCCGCGCCGACCGGCGGGCGCAGCTGGTACAGCTCCACCGCCGCCGCGACCAGCGCGACCAGAATCAGCAGCGTCAGCGGCAGGATGTTCACCTGGCGCGCGGAGTCGACATAAGGCGGCTCCAGCACCCGCACATTGGCCGTCGAGGCAAGGTCCTCCA
>CAXSEO010000478.1:0-2810 GCA_964235525.1 uncultured Sphingomonas sp.
TAAGCTGGAGCTGGAAGCGTCGATGGTCGCCGAGAAGGCGGCGCAATACGCGGCCCAGACCGAGCGGCTCGAGCAACGCGTCCGCGTGCTGGAGCGGATCGTCACCGACCGCGGGGTCGACCTGGCGGGCGAGATCGACCGGCTGGCCGATAGCCCCAAGCTCAACTGAGAACGCCATGATAAACCCTGACGAACTCTTCGCCTTGCTGATCGTGATCGTCATCGTGGCGGGCGTCGTCTTCGCGCGCAGGCGCGGCACCGCCGCCGGAGCCGCGCAAGAGACCGAGGGCGACCGCCTCCGCGACGAATTGCAGCAACTCCGCGAACGCGTCCAGGTGCTGGAACGCGTCGTCACCGACACGCATCCCGCCGCCGAGCTCGATCGCCGGATCGAGCGGCTGCGCGACCAATAGGAGGACCATCATGTCTGATCCAACCTCCCTCACCCTCGCCGACGCAACGCTCGCCGGGCTCGCCATGCTGCTCGCGGCGGCGCTGACCGGATGGCGCGACTGGCTGCGGCTCAAGCACCGCCAGCTCGGAGCCGAGCCGGGCGCCTCCCCCAGCGCGAGCGCGCGCATCGAGCTCGCCGACCTGCGCGAACGCATCCGCAAGCTGGAAGCGATCGCGGCGGGGGTGGACCTGTAAGGCGCGTTGTCCGGGTGGCCGCAGCGCCCTACATCGCGGTCATGCCCCGCCTCGCTGATCTCGCCGAAGAATATGCCTTTCTCGACCCCGACGACCGCTACCGAATGCTGATCGACCTCGGCCGCGCGCTGGAGCCGATGCCCGCCGCGCTCAAGACCGATGCGACGCTGGTGCGCGGGTGCTCGGCGTCGGTGTGGGTGTATCCGACGCGGCGCGAAGACGGCGCGCTGCACTTCCTCGCCGACTCGAACGCGGCGGTGACCAAGGGCATCATCGCGCTGGTGCTCGAGGCGGTGCAAGACCAGCCGCCCGCGCGCATCCTGGACACCGACGTCGCGGAGGAACTCGCGCCCTTCGACCTGAAGAAACAGCTGAGCTCCAACCGCACACAGGGGGTGCCCAACATGATCGGGCTGATCCGCGAGACCGCGGCGCGCTACGCCTAGGTTTTGTTCCTACCGCGGGATCACTGTTTCCCGGCGAAGGCCGGGGTCCAGCTACGGCACATCGGCAGAGTATTGCCCTCGTCAACAACGGTCCTCGTGACTGGGCCCCGGCCTTCGCCGGGGGAACTGCTTCATCGAGTGGATTAGCCCCTAGGCGTCGGTGCCCGGCCGGAGCACCGCGCGCCAGTCGGCCAACGACGTGGGTGCAGCCACCGGGCCTGCCTCGACTTTCATCTCCGGCGCGTCCAGTGCGGCCAGCACCGCCGCGGGCGTCTCCCCGGGTCTCGCGACCGCCCACCGCGTCGGTCGCGCCGCGTCGAACACTATCACCCCCCGCGCCGGGCACGCACCAAGGCAGCCGGTCTCGACCACGCCCGTTGTCGCGTTCAGACCTTTCGAGACCCCCAACTCTCGCCGCAGCGCTTTGGCGAGCGGCGTCCGACCCTTCGCTCCCCAACCGCCATCGACGCGCTTCGAGCATTTCCCGCAGACGAGGATGACGCGCCCCCAGTTCGCCGCGACCTCCTCCGTCACGGCGCGCGCACCTCCTCGGCGGCGCGGAGCACGTCATACGCGGCCTGTGTCGCGCGGAACCGCTCGGCGGCGGCGGCGTCACCCGGGCGCAGGTCGGGGTGGTTCACCTTGACCAGCCGCCGCCACGCCGCGCGGATGTCGTCGAAGGTCGCGTCCGGCTCCAGCTCGAGCACCTCCAGCGCGCGCATCTCATCGCGCGATCGGGTACCGTCGCCGGGCGCGCCCCAGCCATAATGCTTCGCCTCGGAGTACCCGGAGGTGTCGCGGGTCTCGTTCGCCTCGCGCGCCGCCGCCTCTTCCGCGCTCAGCCCGGCGAAATAGTCCCAGCCGCGGTTATACTCCGCCGCGTGCGCGGTGCAGAACATCCACCGCTCCGGCTTGTTGGGCGCCTTGGGCGCGGGGCAGGTGCCCGGTTCGGTGCAGCCATGCCGGTCGCACAGACGGACCTGGGTCGCGGCGCTCCCGGAGCCGTAGCCACGCCAGCGCGGGAATCCCCAATCGTTGTTGCGTGTCGCGCGGGTCATGGGGGCTAGGTAAAGACGAGCGGTTGTGAGCGCCAGAGCCGTCGGGTGCCCACCGGCGGACGCGCGAGTAAATCGCGCGTCGTCGATCCTTGCTGACGCAAGGTCGGCCGGCCCGACGCGCGGCTCCGCCGCCTCGGCGTAGCATCGCTACGCCGATCGCGTCGGGCGCCAGAGGGTCTGTAAGCCGGGTTCTGTCCGGCCCTTGTGGGCCTGGGCGACCATTCCTCTCGGCCCGCCGTTGCCGACGGGCTCAAGCAACCAACCCGGGCGACCGGTGGGAACACACCGTAGGGGCGAACCCCTGTGCCGCCCCTATTCGGTCTTGCTCCCGGTGGGGTTTGCCGTGCCGTTCCCGTTGCCGGGCCCGCGGTGCGCTCTTGCCGCACCCTTTCACCATGGCGTCGCCGAGGCGGTCGCCGTCTGCTCTCTGTGGCACTGTCCCTGAAGGTCCCGATCGCTCGTCGCCCCCGCCGGGCGTTACCCGGCACCGTTGTTCCGTGGAGCCCGGACTTTCCTCGGCGTGTTCACACACGACGCGGTCGCCCGACCCTCTGGCGCGTACGAACGTAGCAACGGCAAGCCCGCCGCGGAAGTGAATTCCGCGTCGTCGGACCTCGGCGTTGCCGAGGCCGGCCGGGCTTGCGCGTCTCCGACGCAG
>CAXSEO010000479.1:0-2809 GCA_964235525.1 uncultured Sphingomonas sp.
TGGATGCCGGCTTCGGAGTTGGAGGACTGATCGCCGTGCTCGATACCGGACGGGGCGCTTCCGCCCCCGGTCTCAACTAGGAAAGCCGGAGGCTGCAAGCCTTCCGCCGCCGCTACCTCGACGTTCTTGCATCGATCTACATTTACAACGAGCATCGCGGCTATACGAGCATAGATCGGGTGCTCGAGGCGGTTCGCGTCCGCTGTCCCGACGATGCGGTGTTCATCGCCGCCATCGGTAAGGATCGCGCCGATGAGCGGAATCACTATATGATGTTTAGGCGCTGGTTCGAGTTGCGTTGCGAGATGCCGCTCCAGGTCGATCGCGCCTGCGGTCATATCGACCGGTTCGTCGAAGTCGTGTTCGGGCGTACGATCGACGAGCTCGACACTCAGGCCGTGATCGGCAGCGATGCCCTGTTCGAGCGATTGTGCCGCGTCATTATGCTCACCGAGATGCGCGGCATGCGGCAAGTGGACACCCTGCTCAAGTCGCGCCTGGTCCGGTCCGATCCGGTGCCCGTCAAGATCTTCAGGATCGTCGAGCGCGGCGAGCCCAGCCATTGGCAGCCCTACCAGGAATGGCTCACCCGGACCGGACGGCCGCAGGCCAAGTGGCACGAGCGGCTGACCGACTTCTGGATCCACCGCGAGTTGCTGTTCATCAGGCTTCCTATGCTGTTCTTGAACTATGGGCTGCCACGTCGGAGCGACTGGGCCGACGCCGATGAGATCGCCACTGGAAGATGGAATAGCTCTTGTCGCGGAACACGGATTCCCACACCGGACAGAACAGCGGGCCGCACGGTGCGGCTGCGCCCGACGCCGAACCGCCCCGATCGCCAAGGATGGATCGCGCTGGACCAAAATTGCAAATGCTTGCGCGACTAGAACGACGGTTGCACGGTCACCTTGCATTGACCTCCGACCCGGCCATTACGGCACGATGAGCATTTTAGAGGAGCTCGGCGGCTCGAAGTTATGGTACTCGCGCCATGTCCATGGTGATGTATCATGCACGCGAGTGAGGTGATTTGCATGACATCGGACTCGATCGCCGCAGCTGGAGATCTGGCCACGGGCGCGCTGGTTGGAAGCGTGGTTGAACCGGCGTGGGGCTCGACCACAGGCGTCAATGACCACAGTAGGCTGTGTCTGAACTGCGGGGCCGAACCGGGACCCAACTACTGCGGCATCTGTGGGCAGAGCGCGCACATCCATTCGACCCTTCGCTCGATCGGGCATGACCTGGCGCATGGCCTGTTCCATTTCGAGGGCAAGGTCTGGCTCACGGTCCCGTTCCTGATCCTCAAGCCCGGACAGCTCACCAAGCGTTACATCGCGGGGGAGCGAGCACGGTTCGTCTCCCCGCTGGCGCTGTTTCTGTTCTGCGTGTTTCTGATGTTCGCCGTTTTTGAGGGCGTTGGTGGACCGTTCCATCCGCACGCGACGGTCGAGCGCAACGGCAGGACCCTGTCGCCTGCCGAGGTCAGAACCACTCTGGACGAGGCCCGCAAGCAGCTCGCGGCTTCGGAAATGCAGCGCGCGCAAGCCATCGCCCGACATGCGCCGACGGTGAAAGCCGACACGGCTGTCGAGGATGCGCGCACCACGGTGGGCGCGCTCCAACTCGCGCAGCGGTTCAATGCCGGGCAGTACCAGTCGCTGACGCTGCCCGGCGTGAAGCCGACGTTGGGCGGGCATCGCCTCGCGGCGCGGATCAAGGCGGCCCTTGCCGACCCGCCGCTGCTCGCGCTGCGGCTTCAGGCGAACGCGCACAAGTTCGCCTGGGTAATCATCCCCATCTCAGTGCCATTCGTTTGGTTGATGTTCGCGTGGCGGCGTGAGTACGGCTCTACGACCATGCGGTGTTCGTCATGTATTCGTTGTGCGCGGTGCTGCTGCTGGTGGTGGCGATGGCGCTGGTCGCCCCGACTGGTGCCCCGACCGAGCGGGCGCTGCTGCTGATCCCCGTGCACCAGTATCGACATCTGCGCGGGGCCTACCGCGTCAGCCGCCTAGGCGCGGTATGGCGCACGATCTGGCTCCAGCTCTCCGCCGGGATCGTTCTGACCCTGTTCGCGCTCGGGCTAGCCGCCAGCGGGATTGCCGAATAGCCGACCAGTGTCCGACCTTCAGAAACTCGACGCGTTTCAAGTATAAGCGATGTTCTCAGGCCACGGCGGCTGAGTATTTCCAGGGCATGAGCTGATCGAGGGCGGTGGCGCTGTGCCCGGCGGCGAGACGGGTGAGCGTGTCGGCGAGCCAGATCTGCGGGTTGGTGCCGCTCAGCTTGCAGGTCTCGATCATGCTGGCGATGACGGCCCAATGGTCGCCGCCATCGTCGGATCCAGCGAACAGGGCGTTCTTGCGATTGAGGGCCAAGGGACGGATCGAAAGCTCGACGGTGTTGGAGTCGATCTCGATGCGGCCGTCGTCGAGGAACCGGCTGAGCCCAGGCCAACGAGTGAGCGCGTAGCGGATGGCGTCGGCGAGCTTGCTCTTCCTGCTCGACCTGGCGAGGTTGGCGTCCAGGAACCGGCGCAGGTCGGCGACGACGGGCGCGCTCAGCTCCTGACGCGCGGCACGGCGCTCATCGGGCGAGCGGTCGCGGATCTCCTGTTCGATCGCGTAAAGCCGGGCGATGCGGACCAGCGCCTCGGTCGCGACCGGGCGCGAGGCGGCGATGTCGAAGAAGCCGCGCCGCACATGCGCCCAGCAATAGGCGAGCTGCACGCGGTTCGAACGGCCGAGTGCGTTGTAACCGGCATAGCCGTCGACCTGCAGCACGCCGGTGAACCCGGCGAGGT
>CAXSEO010000480.1:0-2804 GCA_964235525.1 uncultured Sphingomonas sp.
CTGGAAGCAATGGTGCTGACCGACTTGGTCCAATATTGGTTCCACCGCGCGTTTCACCGCGTGCCGTTCCTGTGGGGGTTTCACGCGGTTCACCATTCGGCGACGTCGATGGACTGGCTGGCGGGCGCGCGGATGCACTTCGTCGAGATCATCCTGCTGCGCGGCGTCACCTCGCTGCCGCTGATGACGCTCGGCTTCGCGCCGTCGGTTATGCAGGCGTATATCGGCTTCGTGTACGTGTATGCATCACTGGTGCACGCCAACCTGCGCGGCGAGTTCCCGTGGATGGGACGCCTGCTCGTCACGCCGCGCTTCCACCATTGGCACCACGCGATCGAGCCGGAGGCGGTGGACAAGAACTTCGCGATCCATTTCCCGCTGCTCGACCGGTTGTTCGGCACGCACCTGCTGCCGCCCGGCGCTTGGCCGAGCGGCTATGGCGTGCCCGAGCAGGTCCCGCACGGCTATCGCGCGCAGGCCATGTACCCGTTCCGCCGGCGAATTTGAGCGAAGCAGTACGTGCGCAAGTGGTTCCTTGATCTGCCCGATGAGGATCTGGGCTACTTTCCCGAAGGCACAGAACATTTCGACGGATATGTCAAGGTGGTTGCATAGCCTAGGCTGTTTTCTGCTTTACCGTTCCGACCACAGCGCACAGGTTTTCAACTAGATTGAGAGCAATCACATCACCTCATCGCGCGCTCCGCTGAGCTTTAGCTCCTCGGATTGGTCATTGTTTAAATGGGAGAACAGAATGGGCAAAAGTACTTATGAAATGCACAGACGATCTACTGCTCTTGCAGAGCAACCCGATGCCGCAGGCCGAGACGAACAAGGTTCCGCCGCCCGTTCGCCAGGCAAGATCGCGCCTGGTCATGCGTCCGCTCCTCGACAGGGGATACCGTTCGACCCCGGATCGGCGATGATGCAGCGCCCCGCCGCCGCGATCACGCCTTGCACCTCGGGCTGGTCGTCGTCCCAAATACCGTGACACAGGACGATGTCTGCCGGCAGGTCAGCTTCGTCCGATAGCGCGGTCACCACATCGGCCATCTCGAACGTCACGCCGATCGCCGGATCGCGCAGGTTCGCCGCGGCTGCCTTGGCGCGCGCGATCAGCACCGGCGCCCCGTCGATGCCGCGTCCCTCGATGGCGAGAAAGCCGAGCGCCCGCGCATGACGCACCGCGCGGATTAAAAGACCGCCGGTGCCGCAATCGATGTCGACGATCCGGACACTATACCGGCCTGCCTCGCGCAACGCGGCAAGCGCGTCGGCGATGATCGGCCAGCGATCGTCCTGACAAACGGCGCGATGGCCGACCAGAGCGGGCGCGGCGCGCCGCGCAGGCGGGCGCAGGTGCGGGGCGGAACGGTAGAGGCGCGATGCGGACGTCGCCATATGAAGCTCCATGATGCTGAGGGTTTGACGGAAGCGGACGGTCTGGTCGGACCGCCGCGGGTCAGGCCGCACGCGCCAGCGCGCGCTCCCAGGGCTGGACCGGGGCGAACGAGACTTGTGGCACCAATGGCGCCGTGGCCACCGCGACCGTCGCGCCGGGGAAGGCATGTCGCTCGGCGCGGGCGAACGCCATCGCGGTGGCGAACGAGATAAAGCGGCCTTCCAGCCTTCCGCCACTTTCCTGGACGAGCCAGTGCCCGGCCTCGTCCTGGCCCACCCGCAAGACAGGCCCGCTTGGGTCAGGCTCCAGGGCGAAAACCGTCAACATCTTGCAACTCCTCTGTTCCATGCGCCGAAATGAGGTGTAGGGTTACATCGATATCCAAGGCATGCCCACTTGATAATGACCACTGCCAAGTCGTTGAGCCTTTACGGAGGGTCAGCCAGTTGCAGCGATGGACAGGAGAACAGGTCGGCAGTGCATGGTGCGTCGACTGCTTATTCTCAGCCCCGTGCACGTCAAACTTCGACAATGTCGAACGGTAGTTACTGGACAGCGTGTTATTCTTCTAGGTCGGCGTGGCTATCGCCCCATAGTGTTTGCATAAGCACGACGGGTTGCTCTCTGGCTGACCGAAAACATCGGCCGAGCAGCTGCCCCGCCCGCAGCGCGAAAACGACGACAAGCAGCCCACATACGAAAAAAACACTTGGCTCTCAGGCGGGTGTAAGCGAGTGCGGAGATTGTGCATCGCAGCGTTCGGCGGCGATGCCGGGCATCAGCAAGTAGCATGGATCGGGGCATCGGCCTTGTCGGAAGAACAAAGCCACGTCGCCCCGCTCCCGCCCGCGCGGACCCTCGACCGCCGCGCGCAGATCAGGCTGATCGTGTATGTCCTGCTCGCGCTGGCGTTGCTGGCAGTGATCGTCTCCGCCGTGCGATCGTGCAGCACACCCCCGCCGCCACCGGCCGATACCGCCGCTCCGAAGGGCGCCTTTCGTCCGACCCCGGCCCAGCTGTCGCAATTGACGATACAGCCGGTTGGCTATGGCGCAACGGCGGAGCTGGTTCGGGCGACCGGGGCGATCTCGGTCGACGCGGACCACAGCGCGCCCATTCTGCTGCCCTTTTCAGGGCAGGTGCTCAACGTCATGGTCGAGGCGGGTGCCCGGGTGCGAGCAGGGCAGCCGCTACTCCGCGTCGCCTCGCCCGAGCTGGTGGATGCGCGCAACACGCTGCTCTCGGCGGGGGCGCAGCAGGCGAGCGCCGCCGAGGCGGTACGGATCGCGACCGGCACCGTCGAGCGTCAACGCCTGATCTATCAGACTGCGGGCGGCGCTCTGAAGGACTACCAACAGGCGCAGGCCGATCTTGTCACCGCGCAGTCGGCGCTCCGCACCGC
>CAXSEO010000481.1:0-2791 GCA_964235525.1 uncultured Sphingomonas sp.
CAACCTTGAATCAACTGAACCGCCCAACCGCAAGTAGGTTGAGTACAGAACCTAGTTCAGGCCGGGTCCTCCTTTGGACGGCAGATGGGGGACGTCCACGCGACCACCGCGCTCGTGCTACTCGGGCTGATCGCCCTACCCGTGACGGGAGCGCTCTACCACGCGCTGTACCTGCGCGACCGCACGCTGCGGCGGATGCTCTAGACCCATCTCGCCTCCAACCCGGCCGACCCACGCGCGGCGACCGGTTCGCCCACGTCGGGCCAGGCGCTCCGCCGGGGCAGCCAAGGATTGAGGAAGACCAGCGGCAATTTGATGAAGAGCAGTTCGCGGTGGATCCAAAAATCGGTCAGCCGCTCGTACCACTTGGCCTGCGGCCGTCCGGTTCTGGTCAGCCATTCCTGATAGGGCTGCCAGTGGCTCGGCTCGTCGCGTTCCACGATCCTGAAGATCTTCACCAGCACCGGATCGGACCGGACGAGGCGCGATTTGAGCAGGGTGTCCACTTGGCGCATGCCCCGCATCTCGGTGAGCATGATGACGCGGCACAACCGCTCGAACAGAGCATCGCTGCCGATCACCGCCTGCGTGTCGAGCTCGTCGATGGTTCGCCCGAACACGATCTCGACGAACCGGTCGATATGACCGCAGGCGCGATCGACCTGGAGCGGCATCTCGCGGCGCAGCTCGAACCAGCGCCGGAACATAACGTAGTGGTTGCGCTCGTCGGCGCGATGTTTCTCGATCGCGGCGATGAACACCGCGTCGTCGGGGCAGCGGACGCGCACCGCTTCGAGCACCCGGTCGATGCTCGTGTAGCCGCGATGCTCGTTGTAGATGTAGATCGACGCGAGAACATCGAGGTAGCGGTGGCGGAAAGCGTCGAACATTGAGGTGTCCCTTGGGTCGGGCGGAGTTGTGCAGTTGAACGCGCATCATCGGTCGAGAGTGGCAATCAGGCCGCCGACGCCGAACCCGGCATCGACCCGCTTCACGTTCGCCGTTGCTCCCAGCATCTCCTGCAGGGCACCGGCGTCGAACAAACGATGCGTTCCCGTGACAGCTAGGCCGATCCGCCGCAGGTGACTCGCTTCGGTGACGTAGACGGCCAGTCGTCCTTGTGGACGGAGCACTCGCAGCAGCTCATCCAACACCAGCCGGTGATCGTGCCAAAAATACGCGACGTTCACGGCAAGGATGCGGTCGACGCTCGCCGGGGTGAACGGCAGATAGGAGAAGGATCCGACATGGACCTGCGCCTCCGGATGCCGCTCTTTCGCCTCCGTCGCCATTTCGACCGCATGGTCGAGGCCATGCACCCTCCCGCCTTGCGCGTCGCTGAGCAGGCGCGGGAACGCGTCCCGCATCCGCAGCCAAGGTCGAGCACGACATCGCCTGGCTGGATTTCCAGCGCATCGATGGCGAACCTCACCGGACGCCGGTTGACGACGCGCATCGCCTGGCTCAGCAACCAGCCGGCCGCTCCCTCTGGCTTGGCGAGCTGTCGGCCCAGAGCGAGGGCAAGGCCGCTCAAGACTTCCTGTTCTTCGCGTCGATCTTGGCCAGCAGCGTCCGCACCTCCGCGCGCCGGCCCGCATCCCATACCGGCCTCGCTGGGTTCACAGGCGCCTGGAGCGCGCGCGCGGCATAGACTCGCGCCTTGGCGGGCTGACCTTCGTCGTTGAGGAAGTCGGCGTAGAAGAAGTTGTTGTCGAGGCCAGAAGGATCTTGCTTCAGAGCGGCCTCGAGCAGCGCACGCGCCTTGGCCGTGCTGCCGAACCCGATCGGGAATCCGGGGACGCGATAATAGAGCACACCCAGGCTCATCTTCACGCCGCCATCCGCGATGGTCGGATCGATCGCCTGGGCGCGCTCCAGGATCTCGCGCGCGTGCCGCGCCAGCCCGAGCTGGTGCAGTATGTTGGCGCGCGCGGCCTCTTCGCTGGTCACGATCCCCTGCCACAGCAGCGGTTCGGCGCGACCGGGATAGTGCGCCGCGACCTGCGCCGCCTGGCCCGCGAGCGCATCGAGCTCACGATATTGCTCGTCCCGATCATGTACCTGGTAGCGGATGTGCGCCCACTGGTCGTTGATCCGCTTCACCGCCGCGTCCATCGCGGGGTTGTTGCTCGCCATCGCCGCGCTCGCGGTCGCGAGCGCGGCCGAACAGACCAGCGCGGCCCATCGTGCAGTCATTTCGCTTCTCCGTGTTTGGTGGCTTGCAGAAGGCGGCGCGCCTTGGCCGCCTGGCCGGACAGCCCGGCGTCGACGACCCGCGGCAGCACCGCGTTCAGGCGTCCGTAGAACCGCTCCGCCGCGCCGATGACGACGTCCCTGCGGCGGGCAATGATCGCGGCGCAGATCCGGTCTGCGACCCGGTCAGGCGCGTCGGCGGTCATCCCGGTCGTGGCGATGAATTGGTTCACGGCGGCGCTGTTAAATGCGGTCGCGACCGCGCGCGGTGAGACGTGGGTCACGTGCACGCCGAATTCGCCGACCTCTCGCCTGACCGCCTCGCTGAGCGCCTTCAGCCCGGCCTTGGCACTCGAGTAAGCGGCGAAATAGGGATAGCTCACCGCGCCCATCACCGAACCGATGTTGACGATCTGACCTTCGCCTCGCGCTAGCATGCCGGGCAGGATGGCGCTGATCAGGACTGCAGGCGCGACCAGGTTTACGGCATAGCCCACGGCGATGCTGCCCCGGTCCTGCTGGTCGAACGGCCCGAAATACTGCACGCCCGCAGCGTTGACGAGGATGTGGATCTCCTGAGTGCGGAGCGCCTCGGTGA
>CAXSEO010000482.1:0-2788 GCA_964235525.1 uncultured Sphingomonas sp.
CATGAAGGAGGGCGATGCGCCGTTCCTCGACGCCGCGCGCAAGGTGATGGCCTATGGCGCGGCCTGCGTCATCATGGCGTTTGACGAGGTCGGGCAGGCGGACACCAAGCAGCGCAAGGTCGAGATCTGCGCCCGCGCCTACGACCTGCTCACCGGGATCGGCTTCCCGCCCGAGGACATCATCTTCGATCCCAACATCTTCGCCGTCGCGACCGGGATCGAGGAGCACAACAACTACGCGGTCGACTTCATCGAGGCATGCCGCGAGATTAAGGCGCGGTTGCCGCACGTCCACATCTCGGGCGGGCTCTCCAACCTGAGCTTCAGCTTCCGCGGCAACGAGCCGGTCCGGCGCGCGATGCATTCGGTGTTCCTGTACCACGCGATCCCCGCCGGGCTCGACATGGCGATCGTCAATGCAGGGCAACTCGACGTGTACGACACGATCGACGCGGAGCTGAGGACCGCGTGCGAGGACGTGATCCTCAACCGCGACGCGGACGCGGGCGAGCGGCTGGTCGCGCTTGCCGAACGCTATCGCGGCACCGACGCGGTCGCGGAGAAGCAGGCGGCGGAGTGGCGCTCGCTGCCGGTCCGCAAGCGGCTAGAATACGCGCTGGTCAAAGGCATCGATCTCCACGTCGTCGAGGACACGGAGGAAGCGCGCCAGGGCTATGCGCGCCCGATCGAGGTGATCGAGGGGCCGCTGATGGACGGGATGAACGTCGTCGGCGACCTGTTCGGGTCGGGCAAGATGTTCCTGCCGCAGGTGGTCAAGAGCGCGCGGGTGATGAAAAAGGCGGTCGCGCACCTGCTCCCGTTCATCGAGGCGGCCAAGGAAGAGGGGCAGCGCGCCAAGGGCCGGATCGTGATGGCGACGGTCAAGGGCGACGTCCACGACATCGGCAAGAACATCGTCGGCGTGGTGCTCCAGTGCAACGGGTTCGAGGTGATCGACTTGGGCGTGATGGTGCCGTGGTCGAAGATTTTAGCGGCCGCCAACGAGAACGACGCGGACATGATCGGCCTGTCGGGCCTCATCACCCCCTCGCTCGACGAGATGGTGACGGTGGCCGAAGAGATGAAGCGCGCGGGCATGGCGATGCCGCTGCTGATCGGCGGCGCGACGACGTCCAAGGTGCATACGGCGCTCAGGATCGCGCCCGCCTATGACGGCCCGGTGGTGCACGTGCTCGACGCGAGCCGCGCGGTGGGGGTGGCGTCGACATTGGTGAGCGACACGTTGACGCCCGAGTTCGTGGCGAAGGTGGCCGCCGAGTACGAGGCGGTGCGGGTCGCGCGCGAGGGCAAGGGGCAGAACACGCTGCTGCCGCTCGCCGAGGCGCGCGCGCGCGGGTTCAAGGCGGACATGATGCTCAAGGCGCCGCCGGTCGCGCAGCCGGGCGTGCACGTGTTCGACGACTGGAGCCTCGCTGATCTCCGCGCGCATATCGACTGGACGCCGTTTTTTCGCGCGTGGGAGCTGGCGGGCAACTTCCCGGCTATTTTGGATGATGCGGTGGTCGGCGAGAGCGCGCGCGGGCTGTACGCGGACGCGCAGGCGATGCTGGACGGGGTAGTGGGGGAGAAGTGGCTGCGCGCGAAGGGCGTGGTGGGGTTGTGGCCGTGTAAGAGGGAGGGGGATGATGTGGTGCTCCACTCCTCCCCTGTAAGGGGAGGTGGCGCGCGCGAAGCGCGTGACGGAGGGGTGTCACCCTCTGCCGGAGGGGGACACCCCTCCACCACCGGCTATGCCGGCGGTCCCCCTCCCCCTCCCCTTACAGGGGAGGATTTAGAGGTCCGCCTCCCCTTCCTTCGCCAGCAGATCGCCAAACGCGAGGGCCGCGCGAACCTGTGCCTCGCCGACTTCATCGACTCCGCGGGCGACTGGATCGGCGGGTTCGCGGTCGGCATCCACGGCATCGACGCGCACCTTGCCGCGTACAAGGCGGCGCATGACGATTATAACGACATCCTGCTCAAGGCGCTGGCGGACCGGCTGGCGGAGGCGTTCGCGGAGGTGCTACACGCGCATGTCCGCCGCGAGCTGTGGGGCTATGCGCCGGGCGAGCAGCTGACCGCCGAGGCGCTGATCCGCGAGCAATATCGCGGCATCCGCCCCGCGCCGGGCTATCCGGCCTGCCCGGAACATTCGCTGAAGCGGGTGCTGTTCGACCTGCTGGACGCGGAGGAGAATGCCGGGCTGGAGCTGACCGAGAGCTTTGCCATGCTCCCGACCGCGGCGGTGAGCGGCTTCTACTTCGGCCACGCGCAGGCGGAGTATTTCGGCGTGGCGCGGATCGGGCGCGATCAGGTGGAGGAGTATGCGGAGCGGCGCGGCGTGGAGATGCGGGTGGCGGAGCGGTGGTTGCGGCCGAATATGGATTGACTCTGCCGGCCCTGCCGCTTGGTTCAGCCTATATGGGTCAGCCGTATCGGAGATTTGCGATGTTAGATTGGATCGCATCGGTTCGTGCCCACTACGAGACCTTCTGGAAAGTCAGGAGCTTGGATTGCGAGTTCTACGCAGGCCCAACTCAGCAACTCTCCTCGGGGTTCGTCGTCGTGAAGCTCGCGCCCGCTGACATCGCGCCACTCGTCATTTACGCTACCGTCGGGATGTCGCGACCGCAAGATAATCTAGCGCTGGAGCTGTTTCTCTTTTCACCCCGCGAGAGCGTCGAAATCATTCAGATGCTATATGCGATCGCCCATTTCCATCAGACAGACAGCAGGCTCTGGTTCGGGCATACCGTCAACATCGGGCGCCCGTGGCTTACAGGGTCAT
>CAXSEO010000483.1:0-2788 GCA_964235525.1 uncultured Sphingomonas sp.
GCCGCCCGCGCTCTCGCTCGCGCACGTCGGCGCCGAGAGCGGTACCGCCGCCGCGGGCGCCGCCGACGGCACGACGGGCGACGCGGGCGTCGCGACGTTTCCCGACGGCAGGCGCTTCGTCGTCGCGGCGATGCTGACGCGGTCGGCGGCGGCGCCCGAGGCGCGCGCCGCCGTCGTCGCGAGCGTCGCGCGAGCCGCCTACGCGGCGTTCAAGTGACGCTCGCGCGCCGGGCGCTCGCGGGCACGCTCGCCGCGGGCGCGGTCGGCTGGGACGACGGCGCCGAACATCGCGTGGGCTGCCCCGAAGTCGAGGTCGTCGACACCACGGCGGCGGGGGACAGCTTCGTGGGCTTCTTCGCGGCGGCGCTCGACGCCGGCCTGCCCTTCGGGGAGGCGATGCGGCGCGGCACCGCAGCCGGCTCGCTCGCCTGCACGATCGCCGGTGCCCAGCCGTCCATCCCCACCGCCGCGGCGGTCGACGCCCTGCTGGGGGGGACGCCGCGGGCGTAGGAGCCCCCGCGGGATCCAGCCCGCGACGGGCAAGCCCCGGCGTCATTCGAACGGTCGCCGAAACCTCGCTTCACAGGATCGCGCGATCGCGGTGCCGGGTAAGCGCCCCGGTCGGGGCTCGAGTCTCATCGCCGAGGTGGCAAGGATGTCTGAAGACGCATGGCTGTGGATCGGCTTGCTGTGGATCGGCTTGCTGTGGATCGGCTTCATGGGCATGGCGATCGGGTCGATCGTCATCCTGTTCCAGATGGACCACCATCCTCACCGGCCCGGCGCCGCGGCGGCTCCGGCGGCCGGCATCGTGGTGCCTTCGGCCCTGGCCTGCCTCGCCGCGCTCTCCGTCGCCTGGACGGGCTTCGCCGGCCTGCTCGGCACCGAAGCCGTCGTCACCTGGGCCCTGCGCCTCGTCGCGGCCCCGACGGTGCCCCACATGGCGCTGGACTGGATCGCGAGGCGGCGACCGGCGTGATGCTGCGGCCTTTTCAGCCCGCCGCGCGTTGCCCGACCGACGGACCACAGGAGCGCGTGATGGCCGATATGGTGTGGGACTCACCGGCGATGGTGCGCTGGAGCCCGGAGATGTCGAGCGACCAGATCGGCGGGACCGGCAAGGCCGCGGAAACAAAGAACTTTCCGGACCTCCGCTCGGCGTTGAACTTCGTCATCGAGGAGCTGGAAGCGACGCCGCGCATGAACGTCGGCGTCTATCCGGAGCGGGGCAGCGCCCTGATCAACCTCGCCTACATCGAGCAGGCCTACCGCGCCCATCCGGCCCCGGACGCCGAGCCCGGCGGGGCAGCTTGACCGGCGCGGGGCCGACCCGACGCCGCCGACCGGGACATCCGCCGCGTCCGGCGGCTTGACCGACGAGCCGATGTGGCGCGATCAGCCGCGCCTTCGGGGTCTGCAGCGCTTCGCCGCGCCGGTTGCGCGTCCCACTCACCAGCGTGACGGCGCCACGCTCCGGCTTAGAGCGCGAGGACGTCACCGCCGGAGCCTTTCAGGCTGTCGTCGACGCGGAGCTTCCTCGGGATCGCGAAACTGTGATGGTGCCCGGCATCCCCCGCGCTTGTGCGGCATCGCCGTCGTGTCATGCTCCCGTCGTCGCGCCGTCATGTCGCGATGGAACCCCGGAGTTCAGGATGTCCTTGCAAGGCCATATCGCTGAATTGAACCGCCGCCACCAGACGATCGACAGGCAGATCGAGGCGGAGAAAACCCATCCCGCCTGCGATACCGTCAAGTTGAGCGAGCTCAAGCGCAAGAAACTCGGCCTCAAGGACGAGATGGCCAAGCTCAGGCACTGAGAATTTGAGAATGAATGCCTTCCTGGACGAAAGCTGGAAGATCTCTACAACATCTTTCTTCAACGCTTCCAAAGCGCATTCAGGCATAGGCTCGATACAGTCGTAAGGTCTGAGCGGACCGCCTCCGAACCACCGGAGCATCTTCGCGGCGCGGGACCCAAGAGGGACCGCGCCGTTTCCATGCAGCCCCGGCCGCCCCGTCGTCGCACCCCGGATCGTTCCGCGACGCGGCGGCGTTGGCGCTCGGACGCGATGGATCCGGGGCGGCGGAGCATTAATTCTTCGCCACCTCGTCGTTCGGCCCTAGGGGCGCCACCGCCGAACTGCTATGAGACGGGGTTGGCAAGCGAGCTTCGAGGGGCGCTTGCCGGGGCCCGCCATCTCGCGGTCTCAGAAGGAGAAGAGAATGGCCTACGCGCTTCCGATCATCTCGGGTGAAAGCGGGCTCACGCGCTACCTGAACGAGATCCGCAAGTTTCCCATGCTGGAACCCCAGCAGGAATACATGCTCGCCAAGCGCTGGCGCGAGCACGAGGATCGCGACGCCGCGCAGGAACTCGTCACCTCCCACCTCCGCCTCGTGGCCAAGATCGCCATGGGCTATCGTGGCTATGGCCTGCCGATCGGCGAGGTGATCTCGGAAGGCAACGTCGGCCTGATGCAGGCGGTGAAGCGTTTCGAGCCCGACAAGGGGTTCCGCCTCGCCACCTACGCGATCTGGTGGATCCGCGCGTCCATCCAGGAATACATCCTGCGCTCCTGGTCACTCGTGAAGATGGGCACGACGGCGAGTCAGAAGAAGCTCTTCTTCAACCTGCGCAAGGCCAAAAGCCAGATCTCCGCATTGGAGGAAGGCGAGCTTCGCCCCGAGCACGTCACCACGATCGCGACGAAACTCGGCGTGTCCGAACAGGACGTGATCGACATGAACCGCCGCCTGTCGGGCGACACTTCGCTGAACGCGCCGATGC
>CAXSEO010000484.1:0-2781 GCA_964235525.1 uncultured Sphingomonas sp.
CCATATAGCGTGGACCATGACCGCCTCCCCCCGCCGTACCTTCGCGATCATCTCGCACCCCGATGCGGGCAAGACCACCTTGACCGAGAAGCTGCTGCTGGTCGGCGGCGCGATCCATCTCGCGGGCGAGGTCAAGGCGCGGGGGCAGAACCGGCGCGCGCGGTCGGACTGGATGAAGATCGAGCAACAGCGCGGCATCTCCGTCACCTCGTCGGTGATGACGTTCGAGACCGATGGCGTCACCTTCAACCTGCTCGACACGCCGGGGCATGAGGACTTTTCCGAAGACACCTACCGCACGCTGACCGCGGTCGACTCGGCGGTGATGGTGATCGACGCCGCGCGCGGGATCGAGGCGCAGACCCGCAAACTGTTCGAGGTATGCCGGTTGCGCTCGGTGCCGATCATCACCTTCATCAACAAGGTCGACCGTGAGGGGCGCGCGCCGTTCGCGCTGCTCGACGAGATCGCCGACGTGCTCCAGCTCGACGTCGCGCCGATGAGCTGGCCGGTCGGGATGGGCGGCCAGTTCGAGGGAGTGTACGACCTGCGCGCGCGCCAGGTGCGGCGGCCGGAGGGGGACAGCCGCACTTTCCAGGGCAAGGTGGAAAGCGATCCCGCGCTACCCGCCGAGGTGCGCGACGAGATGGAGCTGGCGGAGGCGGGCTACGCCGCGTTCGACGCCGACCGGTATCGTGCCGGCGACCTGACGCCGGTGTATTTCGGCTCCGCGCTCAAGGATTTCGGCCCCGCCGAGCTGATCACCGCACTCGCCGAGTTCGCGCCCGGCCCGCGTCCGCAACCCGCCGAGCCCGCGCCGGTCGCGCCGGGCGGCGACGAGGTGACCGGCTTCGTGTTCAAGGTGCAGGCCAACATGGACCCGCAGCACCGCGACCGGATCGCGTTCATGCGGCTATGCTCGGGCACGTTCAGGCGCGGCATGAAGCTGACCCCGTCGGGCACCGGCAAGCCGATGGCGGTGCATTCCCCCATCCTGTTCTTCGCGCAGAATCGCGAGGTCGCGGACGAGGCGTTTCCGGGCGACATCATCGGCATCCCCAACCACGGCACGCTGCGGGTCGGCGACTCGCTGAGCGAGCGCGCGGACGTGCGCTTCACCGGCCTGCCCAATTTCGCGCCCGAGATCCTGCGCCGGGTCCAGCTCAAGGACCCGACCAAAACCAAGCAGCTGCGCAAGGCGCTCGACGACATGGCCGAGGAGGGGGTGACGCAGGTCTTCTACCCGGAGATCGGCTCCAACTGGATCATCGGCGTCGTCGGCCAGCTCCAGCTCGACGTGCTGCTCAGCCGCCTAGACGCCGAGTACAAGGTCGCCGCCGCGCTCGAGCCGGCGCCGTTCGACACCGCGCGCTGGGTGTCGGCGGCGGACGCGGCGGACCTCAAGGCGTTCGCCGACCTCAACCGCACCGCGATGGCCAAGGACCGCGACGGCAACCCGGTATTCCTCGCCAAGAGCGCGTGGGAGATCGGCTATGTGCAGGACCGCTACCCGAAGGTGCGGTTCGCGGCGACGCGGGAGCGGTGAGGGGTACGGGGGCATACCTCGGCTAGGAACAATCCCCGCGATGCGCGCGCATGAAGATCGCGATGCCGCGGTCTACCCGACCTGCAATCAACGCGCGCATCTCTTCGGTACCACCTTCAAGCGCCAGCTGGAGATTGCTGAACCCCTGCCATAACCCGAACAGCGCGTCGGCGGCATGACCGGGATCGTCGATCTGGATCTCGCCGTGTTCCGCCGCCCTAGCTAAGATGGCGGCGAGATTTGCGCGGGTGCGACCGGGACCCAGCTCCCAAAAGGCGTGCGACAGGTCTGGTCGACGCCGGACATCGGCGGAGAGCGCGCCGTAGAAGGCGATCGCCGGATCGCTCGCCAGAAAGTTCATGATGCCGAGTCCGAACGAGCGGAGCGTGTCGCGCAGTGACGCATCGACGACCTCGCTCGTGGTGAACCTCTGGGCCAGCTCGATCCGCTCCGTTTCGCGTAGCATCGCGGCTTCGAACAGCGCCGTTTTGTCCGCGAAGCTGGCGTAGAGCGTACCCTTTGACACCTTGGCGCGCGCGGCGATCGCTTCCAACGGCACCGCCTCAACGCCGCGTTCGAGGAACAGCGCCCAACCCGCAGTCAGAATCGCCTCCATCTTCGCGGGGTCGCGGGGACGGCCTGCGGAGCGCCTTACGGGCGTTTTGTCTGTCGGCAGGCTTGACGGCATCAGCGGTGACCTATTAATCGACGGTTCCGTTCGATAATCGAAATCGGCCTAAAGATGCCGCGAACCGATCTTCCCAGCAACATGCGAGCACGAGGACTAAGCTATGCGACTGACCGGAAAATGCCTGTGCGGACAGGTTCATTATGAGTCTGACCTGCCGTCCGCTTTCATGGGCAAATGCTACTGCGAGGATTGTAGCAACGAGAGCGGCACGGGACACATCACGACCGTCGCGGTGCCCGACGCAGGCCTTAAGGTGACGGGCAGCCTCTTGGAATACACGAAGACGTCCGATAGCGGGCATCGTCTCACCAAGTTTTTCTGCGGCACCTGCGGTTCCACACTCTTCACCCGTCCGGAAAAGCTGCAAGGTTTGGTCGTGATCAGGGCGGGCACACTCGATGATCGATCGCTCGTCGCGCCGCAGCTCCAGATGTATGTCTCAAGAGCGCCGGCTTGGGACCGCCCTGACGAGAGCAGCAAGTCATTCCCGGAAATGGCAACGGAGTGGTAGCTGAACGCGCAGCGGCGCATTTAGCCTGAGCCG
>CAXSEO010000485.1:0-2779 GCA_964235525.1 uncultured Sphingomonas sp.
CGCCGACGATGCGGACCTGTTGCGAATAGGTGCCGGAGAAGTTCTCCACGATCACCGAGACGATCGGGTCCTTGATATACTCCGCCAGCGCCGCCTTCATGTCGTCGGACAGCTGCGCGGGCGTCTTGCCGACCGCGCTCATGTCGTTGATCAAGGGGGTGGTGATGCGGCCGTCGGGGCGCACCTGCACCTTGGCGCTCAGCTCCGGGTTGCGCCACACGAAGATGCTGAGCTGATCAAGCGGGCCGATGACATATTGCTCGCCAGGCGCCTCCTTGGGGGCGACGAACGCCGCCGAGGGCAGCTCGGTGCGCGCGCCGTCGTGGGCGCAGGAGGCAAGCAGCGTCGCGACGCTCGCGACGGATAGAACAGGCTTGATCCGCATACGACACCTCCGCGGGGGCGGCCGGACACAGGCCGCGTGAACAGCATCCGGCTATGCGCGGCAGAGGTGAAGATAGCGTTAGGGAGTGACGAGCTCGACTGGCGCGGGGTGTCCCAGAAAGGCGCTGGGGCTCGCGGTCAGCCCATAGGCGCCCGCCGTGAAGATCGCGATGACGTCGCCCGGCTCCGCGCGCGGGAGCAGCACGCGGTCGGCGAGCCGGTCGAGCGGGGTGCACAGGCATCCGACGACGGTGACCGGATCATCGGCGGGTCCGCCCATCCGCCCCGCCACCGCGACCGGGTAGTTGCGGCGGACCACCGTCCCGAAATTGCCCGACGCGGCAAGCTGGTGATGAAGGCCACCATCGACGACCAGGAAGGTCTCGCCCCGGCTCCGTTTTCGGTCGATGACGCGGGTCAGGTACACGCCGCACTCTGCGACGAGCCAGCGGCCGAGCTCGAGCGCGAAGGCGGTGTCGGTGAGGATCGCGGGTCGGTGGGCAAGCGCCTCGCCCAGCGCAGCGCCGATCGCTTCGGCGTCGATCGCTCGGTCGCCCGCGAAGTACGGTACGCCGAAGCCGCCGCCGAGATTGACGAACGGCGGCGCGGCCCGGGCTTCCTCCGCCAGCCGCGCGGCCAGCGCGAGCGTGGCTTGCTGCGTCTCGATCAGCGCGGCGGTGTCGAGCGACTGCGATCCGGCGAAGATGTGGAACCCGCGCCAGTCCGCGCCTCCGTTGATGACGTTTCGGACAAGCGCCGCCGCCCGCTCCGCGTCGACCCCGAACGGCGAGGCGCGCCCGCCCATCTTCATCCCCGACCCGCGCAGCTCAAGGTCCGGGTTGACCCGCACCGCGAGCCGGGGCGTAACGCCAAGACGCCTCGCGACGGCGAGGGCGCGCGCGGCTTCGCCTTCGGATTCGAGGTTGATCGTCACCCCGGCGCCGATCGCGGCCGCAAGCTCGTCGTCGCGCTTGCCCGGCCCGGCGAAGCTGATCGCGCGCCCGTGCGGGAGTGCCATCGCCAGCTCGCCCGCAGACGCGATGTCTAGGCCGTCGACCAGCGGCGCGATCGCGGCGAGCAGGGGCGCGAACGGGTTCGCCTTGATCGCGTAATGCAGCCCGACGCTTGGCGGCATCGCGGCGCGGAACCTGGCGATCCGGGCGCGGACAATGCCAAGGTCATATACAAACGCCGGGGTATCGCCCGCCTGCTCCAGCCAGGCGGTGTAGGGCTTCCCGCCGATGCTGAGCGCCCCCATCTGCGCGGCGAACTCGGGCGGGAGCGGGCCGAGCGGCTTCACCCGCGCACCTCACGCGCGATCGCTGCCCGGTCGAGCTTGCCATTCGCGTTGCGGGGCAGCGCGTCGTGCCATTCAGTTCGCGCTGGCTGCATGAACCCGGGCAGCTCGCGCCGCAGCCGCTCGCGCAACTCCGTCTCGTACGCGGCGTCGCCCGCCAGCACCAGCACGATCGCCTGCCCCAGCCGCTCGTCCGGCACGCCGACCGCGACCGCTTCGCGCACCTCGCCCCCGGACAGCGCCGCCTCCTCCAGCTCGGTCGGGCTGATGCGGTTACCCGACGACTTGATCATCTCGTCCTCGCGCCCGATGAAGCGGAACAGGCCGTCGGCGCTCTCGACCACCGTATCGCCCGACCATACCGACATGCCTCCGCAGCGCGACCACTCCGGCGCGGGCCGGAAACGCTCGGCGGTGCGCTCCGGGTCGCGCCAATAACCCTTCGCGACCAGCGGCCCGGCGTGGACCAGTTCGCCCGGCTCGCCGGGTGCCGCGCGGGAGCCGTCCGCGCGCACGATCGCGACCTCCGCGAACGGTATCGCGCCTCCGATCGAGTCCGGATGCACGTCGATCAACGCGGGGTCGAGATAGGTCGAGCGAAACGCTTCGGTGATGCCGTACATGGCGTAAAGGTCGGCCCCGACGAAGCGGTCACGCAACCCGCGCACCAGCCGTGGCGTGAGCGCGCCGCCCGAGTTGGTCAGCCGCCGCAGCCGCGCGGCGGTCTGCGCGGGCCACTCCGCCTCCAGCAGCTGGACCCATAACGGCGGCACCCCTGCCAGCGTCGTCGCACCGACACGCTCGACCGCCTTGATGACGTCGCGCGGGGTCAGATAATCGAGAGGCGCGACGCTCGCTCCCGCCATCCAGGCGGACAACAGCTGGTTCTGCCCATAATCGAACGACAGCGGCAGCACCGCAAGCACGCGGTCCTCGCGGCCAAGCTTGAGGTAGTGCGCCACCGACACCGCGCCGAGCCACAGATTCGCGTGGCTCAGCATCACGCCCTTGGGCCGCCCGGTCGAGCCGGAGGTATAGAGGATCGGCGCCACCGTGTCCGGGTCCGCGGGTGAGGGCGAGAGCGGGTCGGCGGTCGGG
>CAXSEO010000486.1:0-2768 GCA_964235525.1 uncultured Sphingomonas sp.
GCCGAGCAGCCCTGCCACCGCGCCCCGCGCCTCACGCGCGTCGACCGCATCGCCGAACCCGCCCGCGGCGCCGAACGCGAGGCGGAAAAACTTCAACTTGTTAGCCGAAGTGCGCGCGCTGTCGGCGAGCAACTCCATGCACCGCTCGCGCATCGCCGGGTCGCGCTCGTCCGCGAGCAACTCCAGCCCGTTGTTGAGCGCGCCGATTGGCGACAGGAGGTCGTGGCACAGCCGCGAACAGAGCAGGCTGGCGAAATCGACCGGGCTGATGGTCATCGGCTCCCCTTGCGCGCGGGACCGTCCCGCGTCGCCCTTGTGTGGCGGAGCGATCCCGCGCGCGCAACCGGCTGGGCGCAGCTCGACGGGATCGAACCGGCCGTGGACCGGGCCGTCGGCGACCGCACGCCAGCAGCGCACTCCCCCGGCGGTGACGATCAGCCAAACTGACCCGTCCGGCGTAGCAGCGGCGGCGTCGGTCAGCGACGGCACCGGCTCGCCCGACGGGTGCGAATGGTAGGAGCCGATCACGCGCGGCCCGCCGAGCCTTGCGGCGCGGTGCGCGGCGAGCAGCGCGGCGGGCTCGACCTCGAAACGGGAGGCAGGCTCGGGGTCGACGTTGCGGCACGTCCGCGCGGCCGCGATCCACTGGTCGTCGCCGAACAGCAGCCCGCAGATCTCGGCGCGCGGCGACGCGACCGCCTGCGCGCGCAGGCGGTCGAGCAGGTCCGTTGCAATCTCCACCGTCGATCCCATGTCGGTTCACGCATGGACCGGGGGGTCGCCATCATTCAAGCGACGATCGCCGACGCCGCGCACGGGTGGCGGCTCGACCGTGCGCTCGCCGAGGCCGCCCCCGCCCTATCGCGCGAGCGCGTGAAAGCGCTGATCTCCTCCGGCCAGGTCACGCGGGCCGGTGAGGCCACTCGCGACCCCGCCCGCAAGGTGAGCGCGGGCGACGTGTTCGCGATCGCGGTGCCCGCGCCGACCCCCGCGCACAACGAGGCGCAGGACATCCCGCTCATCATCCCGTACGAGGACGAGCACCTGCTCGTCGTCGACAAGCCCGCCGGGCTGGTCGTCCATCCGGCGGCGGGCAATCTCGACGGCACGCTGGTCAACGCGCTGCTCCACCATTGCGCGGGGCGGCTGTCGGGCATCGGCGGGGTCGCGCGGCCGGGGATCGTCCACCGCATCGACAAGGACACATCCGGGCTGATGGTGGTCGCCAAGACCGACCGCGCGCATGAGGGGCTGGCGAAGCAGTTCGCGGCGCACTCGATCGACCGGCGTTATCTGGCGGTTGCCTCCGGGCGGCCGACCCCGTCAGCGGGTAGCATCGACGCCCCGCTCGCGCGCAGCCCGCAGAACCGCAAGAAGGTCGCGGTGGTCGCGGGCGGCAAGCGCGCGGTGACGCACTACCGCACGCTGCAGCGGCTGCTCGACGCCGCACTGATCGAGTGCCGGCTGGAGACCGGGCGCACGCATCAGGTCCGCGTTCACCTCGCCTCGCTGGGGCATCCGCTGGTCGGCGATCCGGTCTATGGCCGGACCAAAACCGCGCACCGCCCGTTACTGGCGGAACTCGGCTTTCAGCGGCAGGCGTTGCACGCCGCGCGGCTTGGGTTCATTCACCCGGTCACCCGCGCCGATTTAGCGTTTGAAAGTAACCTGCCGCAGGACATGCAGGAACTGTTCAGCCGATTAACGGTAAGTGACCAGGGCGCGTCGGGCTTCCGCCCGCCGCGCGAAGAAAGGGAAGTTTGATCATGGCCAAAGGCAATCTGCCCGCGACGATCCCCGCGCTCGGCGGCGAGGCGAGCCTGAATCGCTACCTTTCCGAGATCAAGAAGTTTCCCATCCTGCAGCCCGAGCAGGAATACATGCTGGCCAAACGGTTCTCCGAACATGGCGACACCGACGCGGCGGCGCAGCTGGTCACCTCGCACCTCCGCCTCGTGGCAAAGATCGCAATGGGCTATCGCGGCTATGGCCTGCCCGTGTCCGAGCTGATCAGTGAGGGCAACATCGGCCTGATGCAGGGGGTGAAGAAGTTCGAGCCCGATCGCGGCTTTCGCCTCGCGACCTATGCGATGTGGTGGATTCGCGCGTCGATCCAGGAGTTCATCCTGCGCTCCTGGTCCTTGGTGAAGATGGGCACCACCGCCGCGCAGAAGAAGCTGTTTTTCAACCTGCGGCGGATGAAGTCGAAGCTCGATGCGTTCGAGGACGGTGATCTGCGGCCCGAGGACGTCACCAAGATCGCCACCGATCTCGGCGTGACCGAGAACGACGTGGTGTCGATGAACCGCCGCATGGCGATGGGCGGCGACACCAGCCTCAACGTCTCGATGAACGAAGACGGCGAGGGTCAGTGGCAGGACTGGCTGCAGGACGACGGCCCGCTACAGGATACAGTGGTCGCGGAGGCGCAGGAAGCGAACGTCCGCCACGGGATGCTGCTGTCGGCGATGGACGACCTCAACGACCGCGAGAAGCACATCCTGACCGAGCGGCGGCTGACCGACGACCCGAAGACACTGGAGGAGCTGTCGCAGGTGTACGGAGTCTCGCGAGAGCGGGTGCGGCAGATCGAGGTGCGCGCGTTCGAGAAGCTGCAGAAGGGGATGATGCGGCTCGCGGGAGAGAAGCGGCTCTTGGCCGCGTAACGGTCGCCGAAGGCGACCCGCGAGCCCGGCCAGCGGGTCGGCGGCTCTGCCGACGAACCCGTCTGACGTGAAGCGCGGGCTTTGCCCGCGCCAGATTTCCGG
>CAXSEO010000487.1:0-2766 GCA_964235525.1 uncultured Sphingomonas sp.
TCTGCCATTCCGACATTCATCAGTGCGAGAATGACTGGGGCAACACCGTCTTCCCGTGCATGCCTGGCCACGAGATCGTTGGACGGGTCGCCAAGGCGGGTGCGGCCGTCACCCGTCACAAGGTCGGCGATCTGGTCGGCGTCGGTTGCATGGTGGACAGTTGTCGCGAGTGCGGGCCTTGCCGCGCCGGCGAGGAGCAGTATTGCGAGGGACCGAACAGCTGGCTCGCAACCTATAACGGCCCGAACGTGCCCGCCTCAAAGGCGAAGACGGGCAGCAACATGTACCCGACCGATCACACCTTTGGCGGCTATTCGAACGTCATCGTCGTCAAGGAAGATTTCGTCCTCAAGATCCCGTCATCGCTCCCGATCCAGGCGGCCGCGCCGATCCTCTGCGCCGGCGTGACCACCTACTCGCCGATGAAGCACTGGGGCGTGAAGCCCGGCCACAAGGTCGGCGTCGTCGGCCTGGGTGGGCTCGGCGACATGGCCGTGAAGATCGCGATCGCGCTGGGCGCTGAAGTGACGGTGTTCACCACCACAAAGGAGAAGATCGCCGAGGCGGAGAAGCTCGGCGCGACCGGTGTGCTGGAGGGCGACAGGCAAGCGTTCGACGCGCTGGAGAAGCGCTTCGACCTGATCCTGTCCACGATCCCCGAAAAGCACAAGGTCGACCCGTTCGTGCCGCTTCTCGCGCATGGCGCGGCCTATGTTGCGGTCGGCGCGCTGGTGCCGATGCCGGGCTGGAACCAGCAGGAGCTCATCATGGGCCGCCGTTCGATCGCGGGCTCGCTGTTCGGCTCGATCAAGGAGACGCAGGAGGTGCTCGATTTCTGCGCTGAGCACGGGATCGCGCCCGATGTCGAGGTGATCCCGATCCAGGATATCAACGAGGCGTTCCGGCGCGTGAAGGAGGGCGATGTCCGCTTCCGCTACGTGATCGACGCCGCAAGCATCGGCCGCGAGCTTGAGGACGCCTGAGGATGGTTGGGTGAGGCGATCAACTGGCCATGCGAACCGGTTCTGCCGGCGACCCGGTGCTCACCGCACTCGGGCTCAAGCATTCGGCGGTCGTCACGCCGACGCAGACATCGCCCGACGTCACGGACGAGCGCCGGACCGAGAAGTTCGTCGCGAGGTTCCGCCGCTTGGACGTTCCGATCACCAACGCCGGACCGGGGCAATGAACGACAAACACTGACGAAACGAATGGTTTTTAACATGTCGATGGAAACAAGTAATATGTCCAACGTAAAGATACTTGTCGTCGTCACCAACAGCGATGAGTTCCGCAAGTCCGGATGGCGAACGGGACTATGGTTCAGCGAGCTGACGCACTTCTGGGATGTCGCCGAAGAGGCTGGCTATGCGATGGATATTGCGAGCCCGTCGGGCGGCAAGATCCCGATCGACCCCGAGAGCCTGATGGTCAGTGAGATGGCCACGGCGTTCGGGCTCGAAGGGCCTGTGTCGAAGCACTACGGCGACCGCGCGTTTATGGATCGTCTCGAAAACACGATGAAGGTATCCGACGCCAAGGTCACCGAGTACGCGGCGATCTACCTGGCTGGCGGTCATGGCGCATTGTTCGATTTCGCCGAGAGCCGAGACCTCGCGGAACTCGTCGCCGACTTCTATGAGGCGAACAAGATCGTTTCTGCCGTCTGCCACGGGCCTGGCGGACTGCTCAACGTTCGGCTCGGCGGGGGCGACTATCTGATCGCGGGCAAGAAGCTGACAGGGTTCTCCTGGACGGAGGAAAAAGGGGTGAAGCGGGACGAGGCCGTGCCCTACAGCTTGGAGGACAGGCTGCGGAACGTCGGCGCCGAATACAGCAAGGCCCTGGTCCCGTTCACCAGCCACGTCGTCGAAGATGGGCGGCTGATCACCGGCCAGAACCCGGGGAGCGCGCACGCGGTCGGCGTGGCGGTGGTCAAGCGGCTTCAGGCCGAGGGCGACCAAGCTCGCGCTGCCACGTACTGAGACGGAACCGACATGGGCCAGATGTTCACACCAAACTCCAAGCTACAGCAATTGGCGGGGCGATCGATCGCCGAGATCGCCACGACCCTCACCATCAATGGCGAGGAGCGGCAGCTTGCGATCGAGCCTTGGACGACGCTACTCGACCTGCTGCGCGACAAGCTCGACCTGACCGGCACCAAGAAGGGCTGCGACCACGGCCAGTGCGGCGCATGCACCGTGCTGATCGACGGAACGCGCATGAATGCCTGCCTGAAGCTCGCGGTGACTCTCGACGGTTGTGCGATCACGACGATCGAGGGCTTGGGTCAGGCCGGCAACCTCCATCCGCTCCAGGCTGCGTTCGTCGAGCATGACGCGCTGCAATGCGGCTATTGCACGCCGGGTCAGATCTGCTCCGCTCAGGGCCTGATCAACGAGGGTCATGCGCGCACTCGACCCGAGGTGCGTGAGCAGATGAGCGGCAACCTCTGCCGGTGCGGCGCCTACACCAATATCGCCGATGCGGTGCTTGAGGTGCTCGGGACGGGAGAGCAAGCGTGATCCGCTTCGATTATGCGCGTCCAGGTGACGTGAACGAGGCCATCCGCGCGGGAACGCCGGACGAGGCGGCCTATCTCGCCGGAGGCACGAACCTTGTCGATCTCATGAAGGAGAACGTCGCCCGACCTCTCCAGCTGGTCGACCTCAATCGCCTCCCGCTGAACGGGATAACGGAGCTCGACGATGGCGGGCTTAGCCTCGGCGCGCTCGCGACCAACAGCCAGACAGCCTATGACGA